>JAUILJ010000464.1 GCA_030433055.1 Polyangia bacterium | reverse complement strand
ACGTTCGATTACAAGAGCCGCGATCTGGGGAGCAAAAGCGAGTAATTTTAGATGGTTGAGTGGGGGGCGACTCGGGGTCGCGGGCGCCGGGGCGAAGTGAATCCCTCCGCGTGGGCTGAGCTCGTGGTGATCTGGAGGTCAAGCAGCCAAGGCCCGCAGCCGCGCAGAGAACGAGCGTGGCCGCTGGGATCGGACGTCGGTGTGATTGCGGTGTGGTGATTCGGCAGCAGTCAGCGGACGCCGAGTGTGGTGGAGCGGAGTCACTCGCGAATCGTCAGAGGGGCTAGGCAGAAGAGGAGTCGGCGCCTCGCGTCCCTGCAGTCTAGCGCCTGCTCGCGTTTGTGATCCGGTCTTCCATCGCTGGAGTCTGCGCTTTTCTCCGCTTGCGCGCTCGAGTTTACGTGCGGAAGCGGGAGCGTCGCGCGCCGCGAAGTCGAGTCCGCGGTGTTCGTGGCACGAGGGTTGCTGTGGGGGTTGTCGAAGGCGCGTCGCTTAGAGCGGAGATGGCAACGCTCGAGCGTGCACCGATGAGACACCTCAGGAGAAAAGAAAATGAACAAGGCACTGCTTGGTATGGTTGGACTTGGACTGATGGCGACCGTCGGGTGTAGCTCCGGACGTGATGTCGAGGTGACGGGCAACGTCTCCGCGGCAAGCACAGCGGCGGTCGATGGGGACATCTTGCTGTCCTTCTACGAGATTGACACTGAAGACGATGCCGCGCGGATTCACATCGACGATCAGACGCTGACAGCGCTCGGGGACTTCACCCAGACGATCTCCGTCGAAGGCTCCAAGGTCGTGATCGTCGCGATCAACGATCGCGATGGCGATGGCGCCTGCTCGACGGGCGAGGCGTGGGGAGAGGTGCAGGCAGAGGTGAAGGACGATGATACGATCGAGCCGGTCTCGATCGTGCTGAGCGACGCGCCCTGCCCTTCAACTCAAGAGTGAGCTGATGGCGCGCCGGGTTGGGCGTGCGGGCGCCCAACCCTGTGCCGAGAGGGTGAAGTCACAACCACTCGATCTCATGAATCCGAAACTCACCCCAGCTCATGCCCATGTGACCAAACCCGGGCAAGCCGGTGTCTGCGCCGACCGCGCGAGGGAAGTTCCAGACCCCGCCAGCTCGGATCAAATGATCGCCGTGTGGAACGGACTCGGCAGTGGAGCACCTCACCCAAGCGCCAGCGAAGGTGGAACTCTCGAAGCCGACGCGCCAGGTCCCAGTGACCCTCAGTGACCTCCCGTGGAAGGCTTCCGGCGTCGCGCGCAGTTGGTCCTCCGTCACCTCGACGGAGCGTGCTGGGTCGAACTCGGCGCGTTCGGCTGCCTGCTTCAGCAGCGAGGTTTGGTCTTGGTAGCTGACGTTGGGCATCGGCCTAGGACGGGACGCGTTCAGCTGCTCGTTGTAGCGTTTCTGGTGCCAGAGCGCGGCGGCTAGGCCCAGGGCGAACACGACGCCAACCACCAGGATCAGTAGCAGTCCGATGACCATGTGCCTCGTACGTAGCATGGGGAGGTCGTGTTCCCAATCGCGCTCCATGACCCCCCGCGCTGTCTGCTATGGGTCTCCCCATGCGCCTCGAGCAGAGCGACTCCTATCTACGAACCTTCGACGCTCTCGTTCAGGCGCAGAGCGAGCTCAACGGGCGGCCCACGCTGATCCTCCAGGCGAGCGCTTTCTATCCAGAGAGTGGGGGACAGCTCGCGGACACCGGGCGGATCGGTGATGTTCGCATCGTCGACGTGCAGCAGGACGCAGAGGGCCGAGTGCACCACATCTTCGAAGGCGGAACCCTGGACGTTGGCAAGAGTTACCCAGCGGAAATTGACTGGGCACGGCGGCGGGAACACATGGCGCTGCACACTGGGCAGCACATGCTGAGCCGAGCGCTGCTGGATGTTGCCAAGGCGGAGACCGTGTCTTCGCGACTTGGAGCAACGGACTGCACCATCGATGTCACGCGGGCTGACCTCGGAGAGCGCTGGCTGCACGAGGCTCAGGCGCTGGCGAACGAGGTCGTCGATAGCGCTCGTGAGGTTCGGTCGTGGCTGCCCAGCGCCAGTGAACTCGGCCAGCTCAGCTTGCGGCGGGCGCCGAAGGTCGATCGCGGGATCCGAGTGGTCAGCGTCGAAGGCTTTGACGACACGCCATGTGGCGGGACACATGTCTCGAACACCGCGGAGGTGGGCTTGCTCTGGATCAGTGGGAGTGAGCGCTACAAGGGCGGAACGCGAATTCACTTCAGCGCAGGTCCGCGCGCTCGACGCGAGTTGATCGAGCGCGCTGACCTGCTTGGGCGCATGGCGGCTGCGCGCAACATGGGAGTGACGGATGTTGCCCCTGGCTTCGAGCGCCTGGAGCAGAGCGCGAAGGAGGCGCGGCAGGAAATCAGCGCGCTGCGCGTCCGCCTCGCCGATGCGCTCGCGGCCAACGTAGAGTGGGAAGCGGCGCGTGCTGTGGTTCGGCTCGACGGGGAGCTAGAGCTTGGTCGTGCCCTGGTGGAGCGAGTCCTGGCTTCGCGCAGTGACGCCGAGGTTTTCCTTGCGGTACCGATCCTCGACAAGTGCTCTGTGCAGATCATCATCGCCCGCGGCGCCGACAGCAGCTTGGATGCATCTGCGGCCCTCGGGGCGCTCTCCAAGGCGTTCGGCGGGCGCGGCGGCGGCAAGCCGGAGCGCGCTGAGGGTCGCTTTGGAGACTCGTTCACCTGGGCAGGCGCTCGGGAGCGGTGCCCCCAGCTGTTCGATCCCGCCTACTGACAGGCTCACTCCGACCCATCAACGCTGTCGACCTGCGCGGGGTTCGATCGTTCGACCCGCGTCCAGCGCCCGTTCTGGAGTCGCTCGTGGGGCAGGTACGCTGCCTTGTAGCGCATCGCGCCGCAGCCCTCGACGTAGAGCCCGAGGTACAAGAAGTCTAGCCCCCAGTGTCTGCACAGTGAGAGCTGCGTCAGGATCGAGAATACCCCGGGGCTCAACCTCGAGTACTCAGGATCGAAGAATGTGTACACGGCGCTGAGCCCGTCCGTGCCTCGGTCGGTGACGGCGACACCGACGAGTAAATCCTCGTGGAAATACCGGATCTCGAAGCTCTCGCAACAGGTGTGAACGAGGAACTCTCGGTAGTCGTCCTCGGTGCTCGGGCCGTGGGTCTCGAGGCCTCGCTGTGACTTGTGGCGATTGTAGAGCTCTACTCGACGAGCATCTGCCATCAGGGGCCCCAGCTCGACCCGCAGCAGCTGATCGCCGCGCCTCAACACTCGCTGCTGGGTTCGGTTGAGCTCGTACTCGTCGACGTTCAGCCGAATGGGGATACACGCGCTGCAGGTGGGGCAGTTGGGGCGATACAGGAACAGCCCCTGACGCCGATCCCCCCGCTCGAGGCGCGCATTGAACTCGCTCCGCCGCAAGCTCCGCGTGGGTAGGCGCATCGGCATGCGCGCGACCTGGTCCGGCAGATAGGGACAGCGAGAGGGTTGGTCGTACACGACCACCTCTGCTGGGTGCCCTGGGATAATGCGCGGAACACTCACGGAATCCACAAAGGATACCTCAACAGCTGCCCCCAGGAACCCTCGCTCGAAAACGGGGTTCGGCCCTCAGGTTTTTTGAGCAGAGGCCGCGCGGGCGCGCGTCTGACCAGATGGAACGCGCCTTGCGTCGCCGCGACCGCTCAGCGCTAGGCCAGCACGATATCGAAGCGACACACCCAGACGGCGCCCTCCTGTCCCGTTACGCGATCGAGGGGCTTGATCAGGGACTCCCTCACGTACGGGTCGGTATCGTTGAACTCCTCGCCTGCGAAGTACAGCTGCGTCGTGAGACCAAGGCCGTCAGGGTGACTGACCTTGTAGTGAATGTGACGCGGGCGGGTGTCGTAGTTTCCCGGAAGGATCGTGTCGAAGCGATAGCGCCCGCACGCCTCCGTGCGCATGCGCGCGCGCAGCGTGAACCCCGTGTTGTCGTAGACGCCGTCGGAGTCCGCCTGCCACACGTCCACGACGGCTCCTGAAAGCGGAGTGGTACAGTCGGCCGCGTAAACCACACCGACGACCTGCAGGAGGTCGCCGGTGACGCCGCTGCGCAGGTTGGCGATCGCGCCCGGGGACATGGGCGCGCCGCTCTTGTAGAAGGGGCCCTCGATGTTGTCCTGGGTGACCGCGCAGGCGTCCGGACCTTCGCAGCCCTGGCCACCAATTCCTCCGCTGCCCGCGGCGCCGAAGCCCCCCGTTCCCGCCGCACCGGACCCAGCGGTCCCGCCGCCGACACCACCGCTAGCCCCCGCACCGGCGGTACCAGCGTTGCCTCCCGCACCCGTGCCCGCGACACCGCCGGTTCCACCATTCCCTGCGGAACCGCCTTCGGCGCCCGACGTGGAGCCGCTACACGCTGCGAGTGGTAGTCCCAGCGCCAAGCCCAACACGTTGCGCCGACTGACTGATTGCTTCCCCATGCTGAGAATCTAGCCGCGAGCGTGCCTCAGAACCATTAGAAGGATTGTGAGGGATCGTGAACAAGAATGGAACGAACCCCCGAGTCCCCCTTCTGGGGGGCGAAGCCTCCAGGCGGGTGCTGGCCTGCTATGGCCTGCGGCGTCGACGTGCCGGCGCACGGGCGATGCGCTCCCGCAGATTCGCGACGAGTGCCTGGGTGACACCCTGGTCGCTGTCCTCTTCGCGAAACGCCGCGTAGACCTGAGTATTCGGGATCAGATCGGGAGACAGGCGCCAGAGTTCTCCCGCCTCTGCGTGGGGGGACGCCACGGCGTCCGGTAGCACGGTCACGAAGCTGCCTGAGAGGCTCACCCGCAGATTCGTAGACAGCATCAGGATCTGGAACCCGACCTTGCGCGGCAAATCCACGGGCCAGCTGTCCATCGGTGTGCCTCGATCGCCGATCGCCGCGACGCTGAACGGGTGCTCGAGGAGCTCCTGGGTTTCCACCCGGCGCTTACCGAACAGTGGGTGCCCGCGACCGCAGTAGATCGAGTTCGTGAGCTCTCCGAGGCTCTCGCAGCGAATGCCAGGGAGCGTCGTTGGGTCGTAGTAGAAGGCCACCTCCAGCAAACCGCTGATCAGCGATTGGTTGGCCTCACTCGCCAAGCGGGTGGTCATGTGTGGAACCAGACCAGGGTGCTCTGCCTGCAAGTCGAGCAAGCTGGGTAGCACGAAACCATCCGTCAGCACGCCGAGGGAACTGACGCGATATGGCCCTGAGAAGCTCTGGTCGAACACTTCTCGGAGCCCTTGTTCGAGGCTATTCGTAGAGCGACGAGTTGCCGCGAGGAGACGCTCTCCCGCGCCGTTCAGAATCAGCCGACGCGAGCTGCGCACGAAGAGTTCCTGCCCCAAGGCCTCCTCGATCAGGCGGATCGTGCGGGAAATCGCGCTCGCCGAGACGTGCAGCTGCTTCGCGGCGGTGGGCAGGTGCTGGGTCTCTGCCACGACCTTGAACACCGGCAGCCACTGCCAGATCTCGCCGGCCTTCTTGCTCGGGTCCACGCTTCGTGGATACCACGCGCTCTGGCTACAGCGTCTCGGATTTGCGCAGCGTGCTGATCGCGCGGTCCAGGGCGCTCGGACTGAAGCCCTTGAGGAGCCTACCTCCGATGTCGATCACCGGGATGGAACCCGCGCCGAGGCCGGCCTTGGCCAACTTGGCCTGCATTTCCTTGGCCGCCCCAGGGTCTCGCTCGATGTCCTTGTGGACTACCTGCACGCCGCGACTCTTCAAGTACGCCTCGGCCTGATGGCACGGCTTGCACCACTCCGCGCCGTAGATGATGGCGGAGAGAGCGCCTTGGGGCGCCGCTGGGGCGGCGCTGGGCAGAGGCGGAAACTCAGGCCGTGCGCTGGGCGCGAGCGCTTCGAGTCGCTTTCTGCGTCGGCTCGCTCCGAGCTCGTCCCACTGGGAGCGGGACATTGTTTCCACGTGGTAACCTCCGCCGGGGTCCTTCTTGGTGAGGTCTGCCACGTACAGCAGATCGCCGGCGCCGTCGCTGGAGCTCGTCTGCACGACGCGGACGTGGGTGCGAGCATTCGCAGGAACATCGGCGATCTTCTGCACCACGTGGAACTCACCCTTTTCGTCGAGCCAGGTGAGGAGCAGGTTCGGCGTGTCGTCTTTCAGTTCGAGAGGCGGGAGCTCCGTCGACTTGGGGGCGGTGCTGCGATGGGGATCGCTCGGATCTTCGTCACACCCCAGGGCACCGAAGGCAGCGCCGAGCGAGAGCGCAATGACCAGGACGCGCGCGCTGAACGCGACGCCGGGTCTCCCGATGACTCGCGCCGCCGCGTGCTCGACCGGTGAGGGGCGACGGGTTGCGGAGTGGGACGGAGGGCTCGAAATCATTGACCGTTCAGCGGAGGAGCAGCGCCGGAAGCAGCGCTTTCGTGCCGAGTGAAAAGCACCTGAAGTCTGAGGCCTACTCCGCAGGGGGCAAGGTGTCTATCTCGGCCCGCTCGCGCGCCCGTTTCACTTTGCTTGGGATCGAGCGAATCCACTCGAGGATCCCGATTGCGATGTACATCGACAGCAGCCAAACCAGCACGAACGGCGGCTCGAACTGCTGCCACACCACCGCGCTCGAGCCGATGATGAACAG
>JAUILJ010000463.1 GCA_030433055.1 Polyangia bacterium | reverse complement strand
GTGGCACCGCGAGCAGCGCTCGGCGAAACTCCAGGGGGCTGGTTGAGGCTGGGATCACGGCTCTGGAGTGCCGTCTAGCACCCAGGGCAGGTTGAAGCGATGCACTTCGATGCCGTGATGCACGCCATCCGACTCCAGCCGCTCCACCAGCGCGGCCACATGGTAGTCCGCTGTCTTGGCCATGCTGGAGTATCCGCCCAGGTGACGGTCACAGGTCTGAGTCGCCGTGAGCATGTCGTGCAGCTGACGACTGATGGGCCAGGTCGCGCCATCGTCGTAGCTGATGCGCACACGCATCTTGCAGCGCTGAACCGTCGAGGCTGGATTGAGGAAGAAGATGCGATGGGTATCCGTGGAGTAGCGAATCGCGCTGCCTTCGACCCGAGGGTCGAGCAACGTGTCGTGGGGGGCGAACGCCGGAAAGCTGCCCTCGATGGTGCCGGTGCTCAACCAGCGCCGCTTGGCGGTGTTCCAGGTGCTGCCGACTGCGCGATCATTGCGCAGCAGCTTGCCATCGGACAGCTCGACCACCGTGCTCTCCCCGGTTCCTCCAGGAACTGACTTGTACTTCCATGTGGCCCCGTGATCATCGCTGTAGATGTTGCGGTGAGTGGCGGGGATGATCAGGCGCCCAGCGCTGGCGCCGACGCTGGTGTAGATGCCCACTCCGGGGCCCACCGCGTCCCAGCCCATTCCGCCTGGCTGTAGCGCGGCGGTCATGTCCACCGGCTTGGTCCAGCTCGCGCCATCGTCGGTGCTCTTGCTCACGAACACGGGGCGGTCCCCGGAGCCAACGGCGCTGGTCGCGTTCCCGGTGCACGGGTTGGTGCTGGCGTTCTGGCTGATGTTCTCCGCGTTCCAGTTCATGAACAGCCAGATGGTGCCCGTTGCCTCGTCGACGACAGCGGTGGGGTTGCCCCAGGTGCCCGCGCCACTGCCGACCACCTCTGCCAGCTTGGTCCAAGTCTTTCCGTGGTCGAAGGAGCGCTTGTACACCAGGTTGATGTTGCCAAAGTCCGCTGCAGAGCACTGGCGCCCTTCGGCGAATGCGATCAGCGTGCCCTGAGTGGAGCGCACGATCGAGGGGATGCGGAAGCTGTGATAGCTGATGTTGAACTCGTCCCTGGCTGGATCGAAGAGCAGCTGAGAGGAGTGGCTCTGCGGGCGCAGGTGAGGGGGGACCTCGGCGCCGCCTGCTCCGCCCGTCGCGGCTCCGCCCGTCGCAGCGCCCGCGGTACCGCCGCTGGTAGAGCCTCCCATCGCTCCGCTGCCGCCCTCGGCGCTGCCAGCGGCACCCCCACTCGGGTCGCCGCCGATACCATTCCCCGCGGAACCTCCCCAGGCCGTCGCGCCGGCGCCTCCCATCGAGCCGCCCTCACCCCCGCCGCTGAAGGTTCCGCCGCTACCGCTGCTCGCAGTACCGCCATCCGAACCACAACCCACGACCGCGACCACCAGCGACGCGCTCAAGCCAAGCCAACGCATATCTACATGGATACTGCACGAGGCCGTGCGGTTCCAAGGGCATCCCCGGGTCGCCGCGACTTTGCACAGCTGACGTGCAACGTGTGCACTGGCTGCACAAGGGTTGCACTGTGCTTGGCCTCAAGCCCCGATACCAGGATCCACGGAGGTGCCCGTCGAGGATCCCGCAGGCCCGCGGCGCCGAGCGACCGTGTCAGCTTAAATCGCGGTGTCGGCATCCGCCCAGCGGTGAATCGGTGGAAGCCATGGGCGCGCTTTCGCGTATCTTGATCGGATGACCTGGCGCGCTTGGGTGGGTGTGGGCGTACTTGTAGGCGGCTGTGTGTTCACGGCTTGCGGGAGTGATGGCGGTGGCGGTGGCGGCCCCTCAACCGTGCCGTGCGGCAACGCGACGTGCAGCGCACGCCAGCAGTGCGACGAGTCCGGGCGTGAGCCCGTGTGTGAGTGCAAGGACGCCTACAGCGGCGCGGAGTGCGAAGCGTGCGCCGATGGCTACGAGGAACTGAACGGCGTTTGTTCACCCGTCGAGATCGACTGCGATGCGAGTGACCCCTGCGGGGCCTCCGGTACCTGCGTGCAAGAGACGGGCAAGCCGGATCGCTGTGAGTGCCTGGGTAATCACACCGGCCCCACCTGCGCCCAGTGCGAGGTGGGCTACCAGGACAACGACCAAACGGGCAGCTGTGAAGTCGGCTGCGACAACCAGATGGAAGCACCGATGTGCGACACGCCCCGGCTGTGTGACGACGCTACGGGCAGCGCCGTGTGTGTCTGCCCAGTGGGCTCCACGGGTACGCGCTGCGAGCTGTGTGAGGACCACTACGCGCGCCGCGGCGACGAGGCTTGCTACAAGACGTGCAATCACCCTGACGTAGCCTGCGCGTTACCGCAGCACTGCTTCGACGACGGGGGTCGGCAGCCAGCCAGCTGCGTGTGCGAGGTCGGCTATGCCGGCGCCGGGTGCAAGGAGTGCGACGCAGGCTTCGAGGAGCAAGGCGCGTACTGCGTACGGTCGGACTTGGGCGGCAGCGATCTGCTGAGCGTTGCAACGGTGAAGGGGAGAGCGGCGATCGTCGGTCTGAACTCGGCGACCGGCGCGCTCACTCCGCTGCGTTCGGCTACCGGCGCCGAGGGCCTGGTCTACGAGAGCGGCTCGGGGCAACTCTATATCGCCAACTACCAGGGCGCGCTCAGCCTCGATCTGGACTCGGGCGAGTCCACCCTGATCGCCGCGCAACAGATTGGCCATGGAAAGCCCCTCGCCTGGGACCCCCGGAGCAACGTGTTGCTGACCCTGCGCTCCAGCGACTACCAGCTCCTGGCCATCGACCCGAGCTCAGGGACCGTCAGCGAGCGCGGCACCACCGGATCGAGCTGGGTGTGGGACGCGACCTTCGACGCTGACTCGACGACGCTCTACCTGCTCCGCTCCCAGGGTCAGACCCCCAGCGTGATCAGCGTGAATCCCGACACTGCGGAGGCCACGGAGCTGGGCAGCGTGGTCGAGCTGGGGTCGCTGTCCAGCGAGGCACTCGGAGGCATCGCCGCGCTGGGCAACGGCGACCTAGTTATTACCGCACGGCAATCAATGACCAACGAGGAAGCAGTGGTCGCCATGTGTCGAGACTCCGCAGATCGCCTCGGCCTCGATGGCTACGCGGGCGCGCCAGCCAGCGCCACCGTGGATGGCACGGGGGACGTCACGCTGACGTCGAAGGCTACTTCCGGCAAGGAGATCGTGGCCTACCGTTCCTACTCGAGCAGCGCGCCCACCACCCTGACCCTGGACGTCGACAACCCAGAGGCGTTCCTCTGCATCGTGACCTACGAGGAGGATCTGAACCTGAGCGTCCCAGCTGGCGCGCGCTGGGCTGGGGGTTTGATCTACGACTACCGCGGAAGCGTGACCGCGACCGTGGCGAGCGGCTTCCAGGCGGACTCTCCGCTGCAGCTGCTGGGCGGCTCCGAAGCCACGCTGGATGGCGCCGCCGCTCACCCCGAGGCCTTCCGCCTGCTCTCCAGACAGGAGGCGGCTGATCGGCACCTGGTGTCGCTGTCCGACCTGGACAGCTACAAGCGCAGCAACGCGCCCTACCGACTGGTCACCGTGACCCCACCCGCGCTCACGGTGAAATCCAGCGTCGCCCTCGAAGCGGACCTGGCGGGTGCTCTGAGCACCTTCTGAGCATGGCTCTTCAGGGGTCGAGCGTGCTGCGGTCGCTCAGCGCTGCGTCGACGTCAGCGCGCAGGAAGTGCAGCGGCTCATAGCTGCCCTCCACCCACTTCTCCAGCGGGAAGCGATCCCCCGCCGGCCAGTTGTACGTCGCCCGCGGCGTGCCATCATCATCGAAGCCCACCACCAGGCGATACACCGCTCCGGCGCTGGAAACGCACTGGGCAGCGATCCCTGATTCCGTAAGGCAGCGGCTCTGAGCGACGTTGGGAGCCGAGTCCCCTCCGTCGGCCGAGACCAGCTCGGTCTTGAAGTCCGCGCTCTTGAAGGAGGCCCGGTGGATGTCATCCCAGGTGACGCTGGAGAGGCCAGCGTCTCGAGCGATCTGCGCCAGGTGAGTCGTCGCGTCCTCGAGCGCACCGACCAGCTGTGCGTTGCCGCCACTCCCGACCAGGCCCGCGAGCCCCTGGGTGTGCGCGAGGAACGCGAACTTGGTCATCGTGACCGGTTGCGCGTCATCGATGCCCGAGAACAGCAGGCCCATGGGTTCGGCGAGTGTGCGGCGCTCGAGGGCTGCCAGCCATACGCGAAACAGCGCCGCCCCCTCCGAGCCTCGGAGCATGCGGTGGTCCCACCCCTGAAGCAGCGTGTTCGCTTCGAGCAGCCGGGTATCGCCGCGGTACGCTTCGAGGCTCGAGTCGTCCTCAATCGCCTGGATGGCCTGGTCGAGCAGGGGCAAGAGCCCATCAGCCAGGCTCGAGTGTGCGTCCATTTGCAGCGCCTGGCTGTCGCCGCGGGTCACACCGGCGCCCTGCGCCAGCGCCTTGAGCTCGCCTGTGATGCGCGTGGCGCGAAACCCCGGGGAGAAGAAGCTGCCGTAGTAGAACTCGTCGTTCAGCGGGTCGTTGTCCGCGGTGTGGCCCCAGGGATCGTTGTTCGCGGTGACGATGAACGGACGCGCTTCGTCCAGCCGAGGCAGCTGAGATCCTTCCAGGAACTTCCCGCTCCACAGGTTGCTCGCGACCGATGCGTCGAGCACCTGGTTGGCTCGCGGCCGATCCGCGACGGGCCCACGATCCGGCACGAGCCCATTGACCCGCAGCCGGATCCCATCCGCGCTCGCGGCCATCCAGTTCTGCATCCCGGTGCGCTGCTGCTGGGCCGCTTGCTCGAACTCGGCCAGATTCTCGGCGCGGTCGAAGTCGAAGAAGCCTCCAAGCTCCGCCGTGCCAGTGAAACCTGGCCAGCCGAGCAGCAGCTGCCCGCCGCTGATCAGCACCCGAGGAACGGGCAACACGGCGTCGGGCAAGAACACGCCCTTGCCAGGTAGCTTGGAGACCTCGAGTGTTTCTTCACGGAACGAACCGTCCGCCTCGCGGACCTGGATGCGCTCGGTGCGCGTCTCCACCGCCAGCTCCTCGTCACCCAGCCGCGCGATGCCATCGCTCACCTGCACCGACCAGACATCCTGGACGTCAGCGAAGTTCGTCGTCGCACCCCACGCGATGTGTCGATTGTGCCCCACGTGGACTCCCGGCAAGCCGACGAAGGAGAACCCGATCGCGTCGAAGCTGCCGCCGGCATCTGCAGAGTTGATGTGGCTGAGGTGCATCGCATTCGGGCTGCGCAGCGACGCGTGGGAGTCGTTCGCGAAGTACGGGCGCCCGGTGTCGGTCAGATCGCCGCGCACCACCCAGCCATTGGATCCTTCGCCGACGCCGTGCAGCGTCTGCAGCCGCTGCACACCGCGGAGCATCGCCCGCAGCTCTTGCGGGTCGAGGGACACCCGGCTGGAGACGGACGCAGTATCTCCGGGAGATACCAGGCTGGTCGTCTCGAGCTCTGGGTCCATGTAGAAGGTGCGGCCACCCGGCTCGAAGACGGGCAGCTCGTCACCCACGTCCGTCAGCTTGTGCAGCAGCGTGTTGAGGATGTCGAAGCTCAGGGTGCTGGAGAACCCGAACTGGATCCGGACCCCGATGGCGAGCACGTCATCGGGAGTCCAGTGCTCCAGCGTGGCGTTGCCTCCATAGGCCTCCAGCTCTGGCGGAGCCGCTGCCTTCCCAGCCTGGATCTCGTCGATGCGGCGGTTCACGCCCGCCACGAAGGCGACGGTGAAGTTGTGCTCGCGCGGGCGCTCGGCCTTCATCAGGGCCACCGACTCGGCGCCAAAGCGCGCGAACTCGAACACCCGCGCTTGCTGGTCCGTCTCCAGCCCGGCTTGCCCCAGCATTTCCGCGAGGCGACCGATGGACGAGCGGCGATTGACCTCCATCTGGAACAGGCGGTCGCTCGCCTGCTGGTAGCCCATGGCGTAGAACAGATCGAGATCGCTCTGGGCGTAGAGGTGGGGCGCGCCGTTGTCGTCGATCAGGCGCTCGACGGGCTTGCTCAAGGCGTAGTCGTCGAGGACTGCCGGAGTGTCCGCCTCGATGGCTTCGTCGCTACCACAGCCAACGAGCACGTTCAGCCCAACCACCAGTGACACCCATCGGGGAAACCGAAACCTCATCGCGCACCTGCCTGTGTGTTGTGTGCCACTACTCCGTGCTCGAGCAGTTCAAGGCTAGCCTCTCCCATGCGCCGGAGGTCAGCCTTGCCCTTGCCCTCGAACCACTCCCCCAAGGTGGCGCGCACGGCGCCGATCATCGCGTTCGCCATCACCCGCGCCTCGAAGGGCTGAAACTCCGCGCACTCAGCGAGAGGTAGCTTGAGCGCCGCCTCGATAGCGGCGATCCATTCGCGATCCTGCCGCAGCTCGTAGGCCGTGAGCGTATCCGATGACTGCACCAGGTCCCAGGTGCGCCATTCAATTTCCGCGCGGCTTTGATAGTCCTCGGCGACACCCAGGATCGCATCGCGCACGCGGCCGAACGCCGTCGCAGCCTCGGAGAACTCGAGGCGCCGCTGGAACTCCTCGAGCCGCGCGGCGTGGCGAGGGAACACCACAGCCGCCTTGACCGGGAAGTAGC
>JAUILJ010000462.1 GCA_030433055.1 Polyangia bacterium | reverse complement strand
ACTGGCTGGCGGGCGGCCGCGTCGGCTACTCACAGGACTTCTTCGGCGGTGGGCTCTCGTTTCACGAACAGCGCGAGGACAGCGAGCTCGCGCGACGCAACCTGGGACTCGATCTACGGGCGGGTCCCTGGCAAACGGCGACCCTCGGCGGCAACGCGTTGTTCGATACGGACGCCACGCGCTTCGCCGATGCGCGGGTGTGGGTCGACGCCGAGCCGTGGGATCCCCTGGACGTCTCCGTGGAATATCTCCACACGGAACCGGCCTTGCTGTTGTCGCGCCAGTCGGTGCTCTCGGTGTTCGGGGGCTCGGGCTACGAAGAGGTCAGCGGCAGCGCCGAGCTCGAGATCACTCCCGCGCTCAGCGCCGAGGGCCAGGGCGCCTTCGAGATCTACGACGAGGGGCGCCCGGGCTCCCGGGGTGAGATCGGCGCGCGCTTCCTGGCGGAGCGCCTGCGCCGCGTGGTGGTCCGGCTGGGCTACGCCCGGCTCATCGCCCCGGACAACGGCTACCAGAGCCTGCGCGGCAGCCTGTCGAGCAAGCTCGTGCCGGATGTCTCGGCTACCGCGGAGATCTACGCCTACTTCTACGACGAAGCGATCCGCGGCTATCGGAGCTCCACGGTGTACGCGGGAACGCTGGGCTACCAGGCCACGCCGGCGCTGGATGTCTTGTTCGGTGGCTCGGTGGCGCGCTCGCCGTACGCCGCGCTCGATGCGCAGACCCAGCTGCGGCTGCGCTACGTCTTCGACAACGCAGTGGAGGCGCGCAGGTGACGCGTCCGGAGCGCACCGCAGACGCGCTGCACGGCAGGCGCAGCCTCACGCTGCTGTTCCTGGCTGCGCTGGCGTTTGCGGCGGTGTTCGCCGCGTGTAGCACGCCTCACCCCCCACCCCGCTTTCCCCACGAAAAGCACCTGGAGGAGCTGCCCTGCGGTGGGCCAGGGCAGCGCGCGTGCTTGAACTGCAACACGTGTCACACCGTCTCCGAGACGCAGCGGGAAGACAAGCTGCCGGAGGCCGTGCTGTGCGAGCGCTGTCACCAGAAGGACGCCAAGACCGCCGTGCAGGCGCTCCAGGCGATCCCCGAGCGACCTTACGGCGAGGTGCAGTTCAATCACGATCAACACCTCGCGTTGCCGAAGCTCAACGGGCAGTGCGTCGGCTGCCACAGCGGCGTCGTGGAAGGCAGCAAGCGCAACATCCCGCCCATGCGCGAGTGCTTCAAATGCCATGAGCACCAGGCGGAGTGGGACCGTGGGGAGTGCGTGCCGTGCCACACCAAGACCGATCTGAAGCGCATCACGCCGCAGACGTTCCTGCGTCACGACGCGAGCTTCCTCAAGCACCACGGCATCGATGCGGTGCAGCAAAAACAGCTCTGCCAGAGCTGCCACGCCAAGCAAGACTGCGAGGGCTGCCACGACGCCTCACAGGATCTCACCATCGAGCACCGCCGCCCGGAGGCCCTCGAGTCTCGCTTCGTGCATCGCGGCGACTTCATGAGCCGCCACGCCATCGAGGCACAAGCCTCCCCACGAAAGTGCCAGAGCTGTCACGAGCCGTCCAGCTGCGACGCTTGCCACACGCGGCGCGGCGTGAGCGCCAACAGTCGTTCCTCGAGGAACCCCCACCCCGCCGGCTGGGTGGGCAACAGCGCCAGCATCAAGAGCCTCCACGGCAAGCAGGCCCGGCGCGATCTGTTGAGCTGCGCGAGCTGCCACGATCAGGGGCCAGCCACCAACTGCATCCGCTGTCACAAAGTGGGCGCCTACGGCGGTAATCCGCACCCCGGCGGTTGGCGCAGCAGCCGCAGCGAGACGGCGGGAATGTGCAGGTACTGCCATGAGTGACGCGCGCCGCACGCAGAGCTCCAGGCGTTGGCTGCGCTCCCAGCGCTGGCTCCTGTTCGGCAGCCTGAGCGGCGCGCTGTTGCTCGGCCTGATGCCGAGCTGCCTCTCGCGCCACGAAGAGCGCGCCATCGACAGCGACGCGACACGCTGCGCGTCTTGCCACGGGGATCCAGGTCGGGGCGGCGACTACCTGCAGCGCTCGGCGCCCCCGGGCAACTTGATCGCCGCCACGGACGTCGCTTACCCCGGCGTGGGCGCGCATCAATTCCACGTCTACGGCAGCGAGACCCACGGGCCGGTGGCCTGCAGCGAGTGTCACATCGTCCCGGAGAAAGTCGGCGATCCGGGGCACGCCGACGACGAGGGCCCCGCGGAGATCAACTTCGGAGCGTTGGCTCAGACCGACGGCGCGGCTCCAAGCTACAGCTCGAAGACGCGGCGCTGCAGCGACAGCTACTGCCATGGTCCTCGCTCGCCTTCGTGGACTCAGCCGAGGCCGTCGGACGAGGCGTGCGGCACCTGCCACGGGCTACCCCCGGCGCCACCCCACCCTCAGTCCGAGCGCTGTTCGGCTTGCCACACAGGCATCGACGCCGACAATCATTTCCCCGAGGCAAGCTTGCATGTCAACGGCAAGGCCGAGTACCTCCTGGGAGAGTGCAACGCCTGCCATGGCAGCAAGGAGACGCCGGCGCCACCGCTCGACACCCACGGCAACACGGACCCCACGTCTCCTGGCGTCGGGGCTCACACCGTGCACCTGGCTGGTGGCAACTCGAGCCGTCCCGTGGAGTGCAGCGAGTGCCATCGCGTCCCGGACACCCAGGATCTGACTCACCCCAACGGGCAGGCAGAGCTAGTGTTTTCTGGGGTGAGTCGCGCCAGCGCAGACGAACCGAGCTACGACTCGGCGGCGCAGAGCTGCACGGTCTACTGTCACGCGCCGTCAGCGAGCGATCCTCACGCCTCTCCCAGCTGGACCGACGCTCAGGCCCTGGCCTGCACCAGCTGCCACGGCGCGCCGCCTCCAGCCCCACACCCCCAGATGACCGACTGCAACCGCTGCCACGCGGCAACAGTCGCCGCCGACAACGTGACCATCATCGACAGGAACCTCCACGTCAACGGCGTGGTCGAGGTCGATTTCGACTCGAGCTGCACCGCCTGTCACGGCAGCACGAACCCCGCGCCACCGGTAGATTTGAGCGGAAACTCGGCGACGACCTTCCCTGGAGTTGGCGCCCACCAGGTGCACCTCGCCGGCAGCTCCAGTTTCCGCGCGGTTCAATGCGGGGACTGCCACCTGGAGCCCGCTGGGGTGACCAGCCCGGGGCACACCGACAGCGCGCTCCCCGCCGAGCTGATCTTCTCCGGTGTAGGTGCCGCGTTCGGCGCGACGCCGAGCTACAGCGGCGGCAGCTGCCAGGGCACGCCGTGCCATGGCGGCACCTTCCCTGACGGGCACCGCTCCGGCGGGACTCAGACAGCGCCCGTGTGGACTCAGGTCGACGGCAGCCAGGTGGTGTGTGGCTCGTGTCACAGCCTGCCGCCACCCCCGCCGCACCCCTACCCCACCGACTGCAGTCAGTGTCACAAGAACATCTCGAGTGACAACCTGACGTTCATCCGTGGGGATCTACACGTCGACGGCGAGGTCACCTTCGAGCTGCCCTGACGGCTCCCAGCCACCCAGCGCTCGCCCGCCGCTAGCGCGTTGGAGTGAAGAGGTGGCAGCTGGTGCAGGTGGAGGAATCGGGGAAGTGCTCCTCCCGCTTCTGGTGACAGCTGGTGCACGCCCCCCGGTCCAGCGCCTGTACCACCTTGCCAGTAGACGCCAGCATCTCGCCATGGCCGGTGTGGCAACCGCTGCAGGTTTCGTGCTGCTTCAGGCGATGGAGGCCCGGGAGCTTCTTCGGGTCGTGGCAACTGGTACAGGTCGGGGGCGAGGTCACCCCCGCCGGCCCGTGGGGCCGGTGACAGCTCGCGCAGTCGGCGCTGATCTTGCCGTGGGGTGTCTTTGCTGGTTCCGCATGGCAACTTGCGCAGGCCTTCGGGTGATTGCCGGTGTGGGGCTCGTGACAGCTCGCGCACGCCAGGTGCCCCGCAGGGGCGGTGTTGCGCTCCTGGCGGTGGCAGCTGCCGCAGGTGGCCGGGATGTCGCCCTCGCGCTGCTTGCCGCTGTGAGGCTCGTGGCAGCCCAGGCACTCCTGGTGGCCCTTGCGCACCGCGGCACCCTGTGACTCATGGCAACTCGCGCAGGTCGCGCGCAGCGCCTTGGGTTGGTGCGGGAGCCCGCGATGGCAGCCCTGGCAGTTCTGGTGACCGGCGCCGGTGGCGGACTTCTGGCCACCGCTCTCGATCACAGCCGCGAGGGTGACTTGCTGCGAGTGGCAGCGGTTGCAGAGCGCCTTCTGGTCGGCGCCGGCCAGCACGAAGCGGTGCGGCTGGTGGCAGCTCTTGCACTCCACCTGCTCGTGGAAGGCCTGATCGCTGGCCGCCTTCTGGTGGCAGTCACTGCAGCTCCGGGCGAAGGCCTTCGTGCGCGCGTTGGCGGGGTGCGGGTCGTGGCAGTTCACGCACTGGCCAGCGTCCTTGCGCACCGGGTGATTGGGGTGCACGTCCTGGTGGCACTTCGCGCATGCCTTCGCCGGGCTCTCGCGCACGGCGTGAGGCTGGTGGCAGGCGGTGCACTCCTGGTGCGCCTTGATGCGCTTGCCCCCCAGCAGGTTCATATCCTCATGGCAGGAGCGGCAGGCCACGGCGTTCTGCTTCTCGAACGCGTGGGGCTGATGACACCCGACGCACGCGCGGTGCCCGTTCTCGAACAGCGCGGTCGCGGGGATCAGCGGCTCCTGCTTCTGATGGCAGTCGGCGCAGGTGTCCAGCGCCTCCGAGGCGCGCGCGTGCTGGTGCTGATGGCAGGTGGTGCACGTCTGCACCACGCCTTCCTTGCCGAGGCCGTGGCCGATGGGTGCTTGAGTCAGCTCCTGATGACACTCACTGCACGGGTTGACGTTGACCTTCTGGTCTCCGTGAGGGCGATGGCAGGTCAAGCAGGGCGCGGAGCTGTGCACGACGACCGCCGGCGTGTCGCCTTGTTGTTCCCCGTGGCAACGAAAGCAGTCTTTGGGCTGGTAGGCGCCCGCCTGGGTCAAATCGGCCGGCGGCAGCTCCGACGCCCCCGACGTCGGAAGCGCAGGTTGCTCCAGCTCTGGGTCGTGGAGACGGAACACGTGGCAGGCGGTGCAGTCCGCCTTCGCAGTCGCTCCGAAGCGCGCGTGGGCTTCCGCCTCCGCGTGCACCAGGCTGCCCTCCTTCTCGTGACAGCTCGCGCAGCGGTCCGGCGTGAAGCTGCCCATGCTGCTCTTGCCCATGGTGTGGCACTTGGCGCAGGCGATGTGCTGCTCGACCACGTGCACTTGATGCCCCGCCTGCGCTCGCGCTTCTTGCCACTCGGTGCCGATGTAGATCCCGTTTCCGAGCGGACCCGGCGCAGACTCATCCGAGCAGGCGACGGCCCACGCCAAGCACAGCGCGAGCAGCAGCCACACGAGGCGGACGCCTCTGGCCGGGGACGAATGCGAACGGGACAACTCGCCCATCATATAGCCTGAACGGCTGTGTTGGCGCGCCTCGGATCCAACAGCATCGCACACTCGGCCTGACGCACGCGGAAACACGCAACGCTTGCGCGACCGCCCCTCGGCACCGCGACGACGACGGCGATCAGCACAACACACTAGCTGAAGTTCGTCAGCCCCCCTATCCTCGACGCCGTGGCCCACTCCACGCCGCTCACCGCACTGACCCTGGTGTGCGCCCTCATCGCGGCGTCCATCTGCCTGCACTACCTGGTGCGGCACCCACCGCTGGATCTGCGGACGAAGCTGCGGCTGCTACTTGGGCTCGGCGTTTTCCCGACGCTGACCGCCATCACGTCCACGGTCACTGGCATGGAAGCCACGACTCACCGCGAGTTTTGTGGCTCGTGCCACGTGATGGGCGCGCACTATGCAAACGCCACGGATCCCAGCGCTCAGTCGCTGGCCGCGCGTCACTCACGCCCGCCGTTCTTCGGTGATCGCAGCTGCTACGTCTGCCATGCCGACTACGGCATGTACGGCTACGCCATGACCAAGGCTGGCGGTATGCGCCACGTCTACGAGTACTACCTCGGCGGGTACAAGGAGATGACCCTCGAGGAAGCGGAGAAGAAGATCCACCTGCGCAAGCCATACGACAACACCAACTGCCGTCAGTGTCACACCACCACGGCGAGCGTGTGGCTCTCGGTGGCGGACCATCAGTCCCTCGCCAAGGAGCTCGAGGCGAACCGCGTGAGCTGCACGAGCGCGGGCTGCCACGGCTACGCGCACCCGTTCACCAAAGCGCTGCAAAAGCACGACTTGAAGGCACCGGATGCCCCGGCAGGTTCTGCAACAACTGCAGCCTCTGCAGCACCTCCAGCGTCAGCTCCGGGCAGCGCGGGTGCTGTGGAACCGGGGGCGCCGGGAGGCAGGCCGTGAGTCGCATCGGCAACTGGCTGGTGAACCAATCCGTGCGGCATTTGATCCGCATTGCCTGTATTGCAGCTCTGATCGCCCTCGGGCTGATGGCCTACTCGGTCGTCTCCCTGAAGCCGCTCCCGGTGATCTTCGCCATGAGCGTCGGCCATGGGATCGGGATCTTCGCCTTCTTGTGCTACCTGCTGGCCGTCATTCTCGACACGCGGCGCTTGGCCCCGGTGTACAGCGTGCCGCCTCCTCCTCCCGATGCCGAGGGCG
>JAUILJ010000461.1 GCA_030433055.1 Polyangia bacterium | reverse complement strand
GCACCTGCACCAGGAGCTGCCCCCCTCCTGCGACCAGCTTGCGCATCGCGGCGATCTGCCGTTCGTGTTCTTCTTTGTTCTCCCGCACGGCGCGTTCGAGGCGGCGTTTGTCCGTCTCGTCAGTCGCCAGCAGCATCACCCGGCGCACGCTGCCCTCTTCGACGATGGGGCGGAAATCAAGGCGCAAGACCCGCTCTTCTGGGGTGCCACGACCGATGGTGGTCTCCTGCGGAGCTAGCGCTCCGACGTCGTCCCAGTCCGCGGCGGGCACGCTGAAGGCTACCTCCAGCCATTCCTGGAAGGCTTCTTGCTCCACGTTTGAAGTCCCCTGGGGAAACAGCAGGTCAGCGATTTGTTGACCGGTGACTGCGTCACCGAAGACTCGTGCGGCCTTCTTGCTTTGGATCTCGCTGACCCGCCCGCGCTCGTTGAATACGAGGATAGCCTCACCCATGTGGTCGAGGAGTTGCTGGAGGCGATAGTTCAGCGCCTCGAGGCGCGTCTCGCGGTCGGCGATGGCCACCGCCATGGAATTGAAGGCAGCCGCGAGGCGCCCCACCTCGTCGTGGGCTCGCACCTTGACCTCCGCCTCTCGGCCTCGCTGCACATCGGTGATGCCGCGGTTCAGCCTGCCGAGGGGACTCACCACCTGCACCCGGACGAGGCCAAGGACGACCACGGCGAGCAGCGCGGCCAGCCCCAGTGCGTACAGCATGATGGTCTTGCGCGTGTGCTCGTACTGGGCGTTCTCCGGCTCGAGCGTGAAGTGTACCGTGAGGCTGCCCACCTGTTCGCCGTCGGGGCGGGTGAGCGGGTGCTGAATGACGATGCGGTCGTTCAGCACCTGGACCTGGCGCGTCTTGCCGGGAGGATCCGCGGCGGTCGCTAGCTTGCCCAGCTCAGCCACGGGTTTGCTGCCGTTCTCGAGCCAGACCGCCGCATACACGATGTCGCGGTTGCTGCCGAGGTTCTTGACCTCGCCCTTCAGCTCCTCTTCGTCGCCGAAATCTGCGGCCGCCGAGACCGTCGCGGCGAAGAGGTCCACCACCATGCCCGCGGCGATGCGCTTCTGCTCGATCAGGCCGGAGCGTGCGCGTTCGCTGAGCTCACTCACGACGAACAAGGACGCGAGAGTCAGCACGGCGACGACCATCAAGCTGAGCTTCGCGCCGATTGAGAAGAATCGCCCGGAGAGCGCCGGCGACGTGATCTCGACTGCCGAGCGCCTACCGCTTTCGGGAGGCTGGTTCATGGTGCGATAGAGACTCGCGTTCAACCGCGCGAAGTCAGCCTAGAATGGTCGTTCATGGGACTACGCCCTGCAAGCGCGCTGCGTGACCCAATGACCGCGTCTCAGGTGGGTCCCACTCGACGGGCGCTTCGATACGTGCTCTCAACAGGAACCCGCATGAACTTGACTCGAACTCCCTGCGTGCCCGCTCGGCGCACTCCACCTCAGACTTCGGCGGCGCGAGGGCTGTTGACGCCGCTCGTCGCCGCGCTGTTGAGTCTGGGCTGCGCGGCTTCAGCCCCCAAGATGCGCCCGGCCAGCGCTCCGAAACCCCAGGTCGCTACGCCCACGGCTGCACCGCCGCGGGCCGGACTCGAGCCGCTGACGGACGAGGAACGAGCGCTCAGCGTGGCCCTCAAGCAGGACGTGGAGAAGATCTCTCAGCTGACCTGCCCCAAGCCCTCGCCCGGCAAGGCTCGAACCTGCGCGCGTAACTCTGACGCCGTCTGGGAGCTGGCCGAGGTCTCCGACTGGCTGAGCAGCCAGCTGGAGCAGGCGGGCTATCAGGTGAACCGTCACGGCATCGAGCTCGACGGCTCGACGGTGATGAACCTCGACGTGGAGGTGCCTGGCGGGCTTCGAGGCGCGGAGCTGATCGTGGTCGGCGCCCACTACGACGCGGTTTCCGGTAGCCCCGGTGCCGACGACAACGCGAGCGGCGTGGCTGGCATCCTGGCGTTGGCGCGCAGTTTCAGCGGGCGGCGCCACCAGCGTTCGCTGCGCTTTGTGCTCTTCGTGAACGAAGAGCCGCCGCATTTTCAGACGCCGACCATGGGCAGCTTCGTCTACGCCAAGAGCTTGAGCGAGTCCGGGCGCGAGGTGCGCGCGATGCTCAGCCTCGAGTCCATTGGCTACTACTCGGATGCTGCCAAGAGTCAGCACTTCCCCACGGCAAAACTTGCTCAGCAGCACTCGCCGGTGGGTGATTTCGTCGCTGTGCTCGGGGATCGCAGCTCGAAGAACCTCGTGGATGTGACTGCCAAGCTCCTGGGCCAACACGCCACGTTGCCGGTTGAGCACCACGTGCTCCCGATTGGCGTGAAGGGCGTTGACTGGTCGGATCAGTGGTCGTTCTGGCAGTTCGGTTACCCCGCGGCCATGATCACTGACACGGCCTTGTTTCGGAATCCGAATTACCATAAGGAAACCGATACGCCTGACACATTGGACTACGAGCGCATGGCGCGTGTCGTCTCCGGTGTCGAGGCCGCCGTCGTGAACCTTGCCGGGGGTCCTTACCTGTAGGCTCACTCCTCGGGCGGCGTATCCAGAGCGCGTCGGGCGACGTCGAAGCTGAAGCCACGCCTCGCCAGCGCAGCGAGGTCTTTGTCGCGGAGGCGGGCTTCGGGGCTCTGCCGTCTCCCGAAACCCTGCTGTCTCCCGAAACCTTGTCTCCTGCCGGAGCCCTGTCTGTTCCCGAACCCCCTCTTGTGCTCCTCGATGGGTCGTGCGAGGCCACGTTCGGATTTTCCGGGGGCGAGACGCTCTGGCTCCTGCCACTGCTCGACCGCGGCCGCCTCGGCTGAGGGTTTTGCCCTGCGGTAATGACCAAGGCGCCGTTTCTTGACGTACGCCAGCGCGGCGTCGAACTCGGCGTCTCCGGGTGCTTCCTCCGCTTCTCGGCTCATCAGCTCGAGCACCAGCTCTTCGGCGACCCCTTTGCTCAGGAGCTTGAGCCGTGCCGCTCGGCTCGAAACCCCTCTGCGCCGCAGCCCAAGCAGCAGGTTCGCACCGAAGCGGCGATCATCGAGGAGCCCCGATTCTTGGTAGCGGACGAGCAGTTCCTCGATGTGAGCCTTGGCGACCTCGGCGTCAACGGGTTCGGAGCTACGCTGCCGAGCGCGGCGTATCCGCTCACGCAAGACCCTGCGCAGGTTGGCCACGCTGGAGTCGAAGCGTTCCAGGTAACCCAGCGCCGCGCGCTCGAGCCCAGCTCGGGATATGTCGGGAGGCCTCGGGCTTCGTCGCTCGGCCCGAGCTGCCTCGCCATCTCCGCTCATGGTTCAGTGTGGTGCCAGACCCACCACAGGCCCGCAACCCCGGCCTGTGCCAGCCTCCGCTAACCTGGGTCCAAGTAAGGGCTCGGCGCCTGCTCGCCCAGGTGCCTCTCGACGAGGGTGCGGACCTCCGCCTTCAGGCGCGCGCGGGTCTGAAGATCGCGAAAGCGCTGGATGGGTAGCTCCCGGGCCACCAACTTCGCCAGCCGGATGCGGAGTACGTCCCCGCGGCTCAAGCTGCCAATCTCGGGCCGCTGCTGGTCCGCCTCGTCCCAGACCGAGCGCTGGCGTTCGGCCCAGTCGGTGCCCGCAGCCTGGGTGAGCGCCAGCTCCACCGCCTGGCGCACCCTGAGCTCCCGCTCGTGGCGCCGCCAGATGTCCGCATCGGCATCCAGAGTGTCGATCAGCTCGAGGACATCTTGACTGAGGCGCTCAGCGTCCACGCTGGGATTGTACGAGGTCTGCCGCAGCTCGACCAGGTCCCAAATGCCGTGGGGAAAGAGCCGGGGCACACCTCCAGCTGGGGCGCGAGGGGGCCAACCGAGCGTCACGCGGACCTCCCTTGAAGTTGTGCCCCTCGGCGCTTGTGCCGAGGGCGCCGAGCGGGCAAATACTAGGTGTGAGCCAAGACAAGCAGACCAAGATAGTCGCCGCCCGCATGAAGCTGAAGCAACGCTTCGAGTCACAGATGGCGCGCACCCCGAGTGTCAGCGACGGCAGCCCTCAAGGAACTGGCGCGCCGAATCGCCACGGGATGCCCAAGCTTCCCCCGGGGCAGGTGGAGACTGCCAAGTGGCCCGTGCTCGACCTCGGGATCCACCCAGACGTCGGTCGAGGGGATTGGCAGCTGAGCATCGACGGCGAGTGTGAGACCCCAGTTCAGCTGGGGTTCGACGAGCTGCTGGAGCTCGAGCAGGTCGAAGACACCAGTGACTTTCACTGCGTCACCACCTGGTCACGCATGGATGTCCACTGGCGCGGCGTGCGTTTCGTGGATCTCATGGCGCTGGTCGAGCCGACCGCCTCGGCCGCGTTCGTGATGTGTCACGCCTACGACGGGTACACCACGAATGTCTCTCTGACCGAGGCGCTCAAGCCCGACGTGTTGCTGGTGTATGAAGCAGACGGGGCGCCGCTGCCCAAGGAACACGGCGGGCCGGTGCGCATGATCACCCCCCAGCTCTACGCCTGGAAGGGCGCCAAGTGGATCCGGCGCATCGAGCTGATGACCGAGGATCGCCTCGGGTTCTGGGAGCAGCGTGGGTATTCGTCCACGGCGCATCCCTGGCGCAACGATCGCTATTCGTGAGCCGGCGTCACGCGATCCTCGGACCCGAGCCATGCATCAAGAAGTCGTATTCATCGGCCTGTTCGCCGTCGCCAGTATGGTCGCCGTCGCCGCACGGCGCTTTCGCGTGCCGTACACCGTGGCGCTGGTGCTCGCCGGCCTGTTGCTGGGCACGGCCCATGGATTTCAGCCGCCCCACCTGACCAAGGAGCTGCTCTACGCCATCTTCCTGCCTGGCCTGTTGTTCGAGGCAGCTTTCCACCTGGATTTTAAGAAGTTCTGGTACAACAAGCTCGCCATCCACGCGCTGGCCGTCCCCGGGCTGATGGTGGCGATAGCGCTCACGGCGCTGATCCTCACGCCGGTCGCAGCGGGGCTCGGGCTCGTCGACCACTTCAGCATCGTGCACGGGCTGGTGTTCGCGTCGCTGATCGCGGCTACGGATCCCATCGCCGTGGTGGGGCTCTTCAAGTCACTCGGCGCGCCCAAGCGCCTGGCGGTGCTGGTCGAAGGGGAGAGCTTGCTCAACGACGGTACGGCCGTGGTGATCTTCAGCATGGTGCTGGCCATCGCCAATGGCGGAGTGTTCTCCGCGGGCCACGCTGGCTCGCAGTTCGTGGCCGTGGTCGGTATGGGGACGCTGATCGGAGCGGGGATTGGCTACGCGGTATCCAAGATCATCCAGCGTGTGGACGACGCGATGGTCGAGATCACCCTGACCACCGTCGCGGCCTACGGGGCGTTCGCGCTGGCGGAACAGTTCCACTACTCCGGCGTGATCGCCACGGTCGTCGCTGGCATGCTGTGCGGAAACTATGGCGCGAGCACGGGTATGAGCCCGAGTACCCGCGTCGCCGTCGAGAGCTTCTGGGAGTACCTGGCCTTCGCGCTCAACTCCTTCGTGTTCCTGCTGCTCGGGCTGGAGGTCGAGCTCCAGACCTTGCTCAAGTACTGGCAGGTGATCTTGCTGGCGTTCGTCGCAGTGACCGCCGGCCGCGCCGTCGTGATCTTCGGGGTCAGCGGGTTGCTTCGGTTCACCAAGGAGCGCATCCCCTGGAGTTGGTCCTTGGTCCTGACGTGGGGAGGTCTGCGCGGGGCGCTCTCGATGGTGCTCGTGCTGAGCCTGAGTCCGGAGTTCCCTCATCGCGAGTTGCTCGTGAACATGACCTTCGGCGTTGTGCTGATTTCCATCATCGTCCAGGGGTTGAGCATGGGGCCGCTCTTGCGTCGGCTCTCCATCGTCTCACCGAGCCACGATCGCCACGAGTACGAGACGCGTCGCGGGGCGCTCATGGCGGCGAGCGCCGGCTTGCGCTCGATCGAGCAGCTGGTGCAGGCGCGTCAGGTTCACGCCGACGCAGTCAGCAACCTCAAGCAGGGCTACGAGGCACGCGTTGTCGAGGCGGAGCGAGCCCTGGGCGAGCTCCATCTGGCAAAGGAGGCGCTGATGGCGGAGGAGTACGAGAGCGCCAAGCGCCACGCGTTGCTCGTGGAGCGCACTGAACTCAGCCAGGGGCTCCAGCGTGGTGTACTCAGCGAGGAGGCCTACGACCGCCTGGTGCGAAACGTGGACGCGGCGCTCCTGGAGCTGGAGATGGGGAGCCACTGGGCCGAGCCCTCCGGCACTCCGAGCGACCCTAGCAGCGCGGCGGAGGCGCCAGGTGAGGTGGGGAGTCCGCCGACCAAGGGCGCTCCAGAGGAGCCCCGCTCAGACCCCGCGGACGAGCTGCGGCCCGGGGAGGGCGACCCGCCTAGCGATGCCGACTGACCACCGCAAGGAACGAGTCTCCGTAGCGCTCGACCTTGGTGGGGCCGAAGCCGTGTACCTCCTCCAATTCCGCGTGGTTTCGGGGGCGGATGTAGGCGAGCTCTCGTAGACTGCGATCCGACGCGACGACGTACGGGGGCACTCCAGCCTCCCGAGAGATCTCGAGGCGCACGGTTCGTAGCTCCTCGAAGAGCTCGGAGAGTTCTGGGTCGATGGGTGCTGCGGCCTTGGAGCGCGCCTTCGAGGACCCGGTCTTGGCTGCGGCTCGCCCCTCCTGGGGTGGGAGACTGACGCGAGGC
>JAUILJ010000460.1 GCA_030433055.1 Polyangia bacterium | reverse complement strand
GGCTTGCGCATCGCGCTGAGCGGCATCCTCGCCGTCGGCATGGCGGTGAGCGCGATCCAGTGTTCCGCCGATAGCGGCTCCACCAGTCAAGTGGGCAACGGCGGGTCGAGCAACGGAGGCTCCGCGAACGGAGGATCCGCCAACGGTGGCTCGAGCAACGGTGGCTCTGCCAACGGTGGCACGGCGGGGATCATCGAAGTCGACTCGTCGGTGAAGGACTACTCGGCGGAAGACTTCTTCCTCGATGACCCACCTCCCATGAGCTGTGATGGCGGCGGTCAGCCGGTCGCTCCCGGTGGAACCCCGGAGTGCCCCGACGACAAGAACCTCCCCGGCTGCCCCTGCACCACCCAGGGCGAGACGAAGCCGTGCTGGCCCGGCTACCGCAAGAACCGCAACCACGGCAGCTGCACCGATGGCATGACGACCTGCGACTTCGAAGGCGAGACCAACCTGGTTTGGGGCGAGTGCGTCGGTTACACCGGCATCGACCCCAACACGCGCGAGCCCCTCGGTACCTCGGGGAAAGCAGCGTGTGGCTGTTTCAGCGCAGGGCGCTGGGAGATCACCAACCTGAGCCCGTGCTTCTATCAAGGCGCTGGCGGCGCGGTGACGGGTGCAGTCTCCACGACCATGACCGACACCATGGGCGGTGCGGCGTGTCCCGGCAGCTTTGCCAAGCCCTCGGAGCCGTGGAGCACGGACTGGGTCACGGTCGACTGCACGGGTCGTTTCCGGCTCTGCTTCACGCTCAAGGCGCTCTCCGCTCCTGGCGCGATGAAGAACTCCACCTCCGACTGCATCATGCAGGAGGTGTGCACTGAGGCGTACTACGGCACGGCGAATGCTCGGCAGGAGTTCCCGCCCCTGGATAGCTGGATCACCGACTCGAGCCAAACGGCGTGCGCCGAGGCGTTCGTCAACAACGGGGGGTACGCCGAGATGAGCGTCGACGGTCAGAGCGACGAGTGCGAACAGGTCAACAAGGTCTTCAACACCGTCGACTACTGTCCGCTTTCCTGCAACACGAACCCCAACGATCCCGCCTGCGCCAACTGCGGCAATGGCGGCTCAGGTCAGTTCGGCAAGCCAATCCCCGAAGGGCTCTGAGTCACTCCTGAGTTAGCCGGGACGATTGGCGCAGCGCGCCATGTGGACTGGAACGACTCTCCTGACTAACCATGCGGAAACGCTACCGGCGTCCAATTCGCCGCTATTCTTGGGGAACCGCGCTTGCCCTGCTGCGTCATCCTGCGTGTTTTCGGCTCCACCGGGTGGTCGGGCTGCATAACCATGTGAAATAGGCGCGCGCCTGGACGGGCCGCGATTCAAGCGGGCGTTAGGTCGTGGTACGCGGAGAGTGCCCGTTGTCTGGAGGTCCTTCATG
The DNA here is from genome assembly GCA_030433055.1 of Polyangia bacterium. Classification (GTDB taxonomy): domain Bacteria; phylum Myxococcota_A; class Polyangia; order Polyangiales; family Polyangiaceae; genus JAHBVY01. The sequence continues at coordinate 5,260 of JAUILJ010000460.1, read as the reverse complement.
CGCGCCGTCTGCTCCCCGTGGTTCGTGAGTTCAATCGTATCGTTCGCCCTGCTCAGCCTCAGCGCGTGCTCGAGCAAGGACGAGGGAGGCGTATCGACGTCTGGAGAGGACTTCCGCATGACCACCGGAGAGTTCACCCTCGAGCCCGGTGAAGAGCGCTACATCTGCTACACGCGACCGGTCGAGGACACGCTGTACTTCAAGCAGTTCTCGATCGACGACAATCCGTCGATTCACCACATGTTCTTCGCGCGCACACTGGCGGAAGAGCCCAGCGGCGAGTTCGAGTGCGACGTGCTGTTCAAGCCCACGTGGCTTCCGCTCTTCACCACGGGCACGGGCGCGGCGTCGCTCGAGTTGCCCGAAGGATCCGGGTTCAAGGTAGAGGCCGGGGGGCAGCTGCTGATCCAGCTGCACCTGCTCAACACCACCGCGAAGACGGTGAAGAGCAAGGCCACGGTTCGCGCCAAGACCTTCAACGGCGCGACTCCGAGTCACGAGGCTGCACTGTTTCCGTTCGGAACTACAGTATTCGAGCTGCCTCCGATGCAGCAATCCAAGGTGGAACACGAGTGTGTGATGCACAAGGACATGGACGCCTTCGTGCTCTTCCCCCACATGCACACCCGAGGCGCCCGCATGACCTTCGAGGTGGGTAAGGACGCCGCGAGCGCCAAGACCGTGTTTGACGGCGCGTGGGACTTCGACAACCAGGCGCTGATCCCCCAGCAGGTGTCCCTGCACCAAGGCGACTACACCAGGACGACTTGCTACTTCGACAACGACACCGATCAGCCGCTGAAATACGGCGAGAGCACCTACGACGAGATGTGCTTCCTCTCGCTGTTCATCAAGAGCGGGGAGAGCCTCGACGGCCACTGCGTCGACATGAGCGCGCTGGATCCACCAGATGGAGGCGTGCCACCGGATCCCGATGCGGGGATCTGCGGTGAGGCGCCTGAAAATTCCCTGGGGATTGGTAAGGCGTGCGCAAAAGGCGCCGGCGACTGCGCCGATGGTCTGACCTGCTCCGCCGACCAATCGGGTGACGAAACCGGCGTGTGCATCAAGATTGGCGGCTGCGCCACGAGCAGCGACTGCGGCGGCGGCGGGGCCACGTGCTGCGCCCCAGCGCAGGCGGGTGGCGCGATCAAGATCTGCATCCCGGAGGCTTGTCGACCGTCCGATTGCACGCCGCAGTGATCAGAGAGAGCGCAGGATCCTGGGGATGACCGCCGCCAGGTTCTCATAGTGCTCCGGCGTGGGCTTGGTGCCGGCGAAATGCAGGACCATGCCCCCTGGGCGGATCTCGATGTGCCCGGAGAAGCCCAGGTGCGCTAGCGCCTGTCGCATTCCAAGCGGAAATGCTCGGTCGGCTTCGCTGGGTGAGGCGGCGAAGGTCGCCATGTGCTTGTCCCAGGGAGCATCGCCGATGCTCACCGTGGGCATCTTGGCGTTCTCGAGGAAGGACACCCGGGTGTTGAAATGCTCCCCGCCGCGGGCTGCGGCGCGCAGTCGAAAGCGCTCGTCGGAGACGAACGCGAGCACCGTGCGGTCCAGGGGCTCGCTGTCCTCGAGGGCCATCCACGGCTCCGCCAAGGTCACGTGGGTCTTCCCTTGGGCAAAAGACACCGAGTTGAAGTAGCTACTCCCGCTCGTCATGGTGTCAAAGGGCTCCCAGGCGCGGAACCACTCTTCGTTCGGATGCCCTTGGTAGGCGAGGCCACGCATTCGAGCCCAGTGGGCGATGCGCTCGGATCCTTCGGGGAGCCGCGGTTGGTCCATGGCCCAACTGTATCTCTCATGCGGCGTCTGGGGGAGCGGAGCTTGACGCGTGCCGAAGCTCAAGGCACGAACCCGGCGTGGCGCAGCGAGATAGGGGCTTGCAGGTAGAAACAACTGACCCAGCGCGGCGAGGGCGATCCGGCCGCTGGTTGGCGGCGTGCGTGGCGACCGGGCTCGCGCTCGGGGCCGTCGCCTGCGGCGGCGGGGGTGGGGGAGAGGACAAGCCAGCGGAGACGTCTGGAGCGTCCGAGCAAGACGAAGCCAAAGCCACGCGCTTGCTGGAGAAGGCACGAGAGGAGCACTCCGAAGAGCGCCTGCGCATGATCATCGCTCGCTTCGGTCACACCCAGGCGGCCGAGTCAGCGAAGGGTGATCTGGGCGTGATCCTCGCGGGGCAAGCCGCTGAGGCGCTCAAGTCGGGAGAGCTAGACAAGAGCGAAGAGAAGGCGCTCGAGGCCAAGGTCTACGGCGACCTGGCGACCACCCGCAAGGCGCAAGACGTGCTCGATCAGGTTGACGATCAGCGCGCGGATCTGGTGAGCAAGGACGCGAGCAGCATCGCCGAGAACGGCAAGTGTGCGAGCGCCCTCAAGCGTGTGGCAAACACCCTGGGGAAGAAGGCCCGCGAGCGCTACAAGAAGAAGGTCCAGGCGCAGTCGCGAGACGCCATCGTTAAATGCCTCGCGGAAAAAATTGAGGACGAGGTAAAGGCCGCGAACATCGATGGCGCGCGCTCGTTGCTGGACCAGAGCGAGGTCAAGGTCGCCCTGGACAAGGAGGGGCAGACGGCAGCAGAGAAGGCGCTCGCCAAGAGCATCGTCAAGCGCAGCCTCACGAGCATCCAGCCGATGCTGGAGAAGCATGAGTGGCAGCCGGCCATCGACGAAATCGACAAGCTTCAAGCTGACAAGACCCTCGACGCCAAGGAGTACGAGGCGGCCTTCAGCCTCGTTCAAGACGCCATCCTCGCCTTCTTGGTGAAGCGCTCCACCGAGGCCCTCGTGGACAAGCATCCAGGCGAAATCTGGAACGAGATCGAGGCCACCGAGAAGCTCGCGCGCTGGAAGCGCACCCCCGATGAGCTCAGCGACTTGTATGCGTACCTCTCGATCGCGATCGAGTGCGAGAACGCTGGCTGCAAGGTGGGCAAGCCGAAGGTGCGCTACTCCTGGGGCAAGATCGATCTGAAGCCGCCGGCGGATCTCAAGGGCGGCACCGTCTCCTCGACGAAGCACGCTCAGAAGGTCTGGGTGGTCGGCGATGGCAAGGACTTCTCACTCATCGCCCTCGAGGACCCAGGCAGCGCGACGGGTGCCGAGTTGTGGAAGCAGGTCACCGGCTGGGCCGATGAGAAGCAGCTCAAGTCTCAAGACACCGTACTCTGGCTGCCCCCGGTCGATCAGCTCCCAGGGACCCGCATCTGGGGCCCGCTCCGTGCTCCTCAGAAGGACTACCACCTGGGGGTCGTCAAGCAGGTCGTGGGCGGGAAGAACGTCATCGTGAAGCGCCTCTCCGACGATGAAGAGGTGACCGTGGCGCTCAGGGACATCCGCGTAGGCACGCTGAAGAATGGCCTGAAGGTCATGGCCTTCTGTGTCGATCAACTCCACCCGGAAAAGGCCAAGATCGACAAGGTCGTGACCAGCGTGGGTGGCATGCCCAAGGTGAAGGTCCTCTGCGAGAAGGGGAACAAGGAGCGGGTGGAAGTCGCCGGCGCACTCACCTCGCAGAAGAGCTGGCTGCCGCCCAAGAAGCCATGAAGACGCTGCTCCTGCTGCGCCACGCCAAGAGCAGTTGGGAGGCCACGGACAGCTCCGGCGCGCCGCTGCTCGATCACGATCGGCCCTTGAACAAACGCGGCCATCGCGCCGCCCCGCGGATGGGCGCGCTGATCAAGCAAGCAGGCTGGGTGCCCGAGCTAGTCATTGGCTCGACCGCTCAGCGGGTGAAGCAGACCCTGGATCACCTGCTCCCCGCCGCAGGCTACCTGGGTGAAGTGCTGCTCACCCCGCGCATCTACTTGAGCGGCGCCGAAGCATACGTCTCCGTGATACGCCGCATCGGCAGCCAGCTGTTGGTCTCAAGGGTGGACGAGGGCGTGGGCGACGAAGCGGAGCCGACCAGCACCAAGATCCGCCTGCACGAGGCGCAGACGCTGCTGGTCGCTGGTCACAATCCCGACCTCGAGGATCTGATCACCGAGTGCTCCGGGGCCCAGGAGCGCATGCCCACGGCGGCGCTAGCGGTCCTTTCTTGCCCCGTGGAAACATGGGGCGAGTTCGATGGCGTGGGTTGCGAGCTGGTCCAGGTGTACCGACCCCGCGAGCTCTCCCCGTGAGCCTGTCGGCGAGCTAGCCCTGGCGGCCGCTGGCGGGTGGTGGCGCAGGCCAGGCGCGTCTCACCCCACAACCGAACCGCACAGCGGTCGAAGGGGGCGGCATGGTCACTCGAGTACAACCCTCCGCCCACTCGATCGGCGCCGTGTGGCTCGCCGCGCTGTGCTTGGTCTGCATCTGCTGCGCTTGTGAGTCGGAGTCCCGTTCCGCTGGAGCCAGCGCCGGCGCCTCGAACGGGGACGCCGCTGGTGCTTCAGCTGTGGGCGTCCCGACTGAATCCCCATGGAACCAGCCAACGCCTTCTGGAGTGCGTAGGCCCGCTCCAGCGCCGAGCCTTGGCTTCGCGACCAGCGACCGAGGTGACCTGGTCGTCTTTGATCTGGACACAGGCGCCATCCTTGGAGCGCATCCGCTCGGCAATACCGTCTTTGACCTGGTGTGGCTGCCCGCCGCGTGCCGGCTGGTCGCGCGGGTTTCGAGCAACGGTCGGGCGCAGCGGGTGTTCGCATTTCGGCCGACCTGGGGCGAAGCCGAGCTCGAGCTGCGGCTCGAAGCCGCCAGCGAAGAGTTCTGGGGTGATCCCCAAATTTTGGGGGTGAGGAGCTACGTCTCACAAACCGAGCAACGCCGCCCCGAGACGTTGTGGCTGGTCCACGGAGACCCTGTCGCCGAGTGGCAACGTCTTGGCTCGGAGCTGGAGTCGCTCGGCCCGGGCATCCCCTGGCCACAGCCGATCCACTGGGAGCAATTACCGCAGGGCAATGTCGTGGCCATCGTGGGGCGCGCCGAAGCGACGGAGCTCGCCTTCGCCACACTCGATGGCTCCGATCAGCGGCTCAGTCGATTTCCCCTGGCGCGCGCCCAGGCCCTGGCGACGCGCGGCGCAGATCTCTGGGTGTGGCAAGGCGCCGGGGACGGCGCAGGCGCTCGCTTGCTGCGCTTTGCGGCGCTGCAACCCCTGGGTGCGCCGGACCTCGCGCTCGACTACATTGGGCAAGCGCGCGGCGTCGCACTCGGTGCGACGGCTCACGGCGCAGTCGCGCTGCTCGAAGATCCTAGCGGCGCGCTCGCCCTGTGGAGCACCGGCGACAAGGCTGCGCGCAGCGCACGCATCGAACAGCCCATCACTGACAGGTACC
>JAUILJ010000459.1 GCA_030433055.1 Polyangia bacterium | reverse complement strand
AGGCCAAGGGCTGGGTGACCTTCGAGGTCGGGGAGAGCGCGAAGGGACTCAAGTTCGCCTACGACCACACGACTTTCATGGGCCCAAAGCAGAACGTGAAGTTCGACATCGGAGAGGTCGCCGCGGCCAAGTAACCCTGAACTTTTCCGCTCCGGGGGCCCAATGCTAGAGCCTCGGGCGGGCGGTATGAGCACTCAGGCGACAACCAACGGCGCGCGCCCCCCCTGGGCGCGCGTTGTGCTTCTGGTCGGGGCAGCGCTGACGTTCGTCGCGTGCAAGTCCAAGCCAGAAGCAAACCCGATCGAGCCACCACCCGACGCCGGTCCAAGCGAGAAGACCGAGACACTAGCCTCGAGTCAGCCCAGTGACGTCGGAGGGAAACCGCGCGGAATTGGTCAGGTGGCCCACGCTCCCAGCTACGAGATGGTGGTGCTCGGCGCCAAGACGTGCCCCCCGCCAGCGTGGCACCACGTCCGTTCCGGCTTCACCCGTCTCGGGGTCGAAGTGGAGATCCGTGGCAAATCCAGCGATCAGCCGGTCCCGGCGAACCCGTTCTATGCACGGCTCGTGGATCCCGAGGGAAAAGCGTATCGTCCAGTGTTCGGGGGTTGTGAGCCCGACCTTCGCCACAAGCCGCTGAACGCCGAGGACAGCGTACGCGCCTACATCACCTTCGAGATCCCTGAAGCCGCCGGCCGCATGCGCCTCCGGTACGAGCCCCAGCTCAAGGCGCTCGAGGTGCTGGAGTTCGATCTGGGGTCTTCTCCCACCGCCGCCGGCTCAGCCAAGCCCTGAGCTCTAGCTCCACGGCGAGCAGGCCATGCGCAGGGCACAAAACCACCTGGGCTGCCCGGTGGTCCCAGGCAGCCCGTGGCTTGGCTTTGGTCGTTTGGGGGGTGAGGGTCGGACCCCCGCCTCAAGGGGCGCCGACGGCGCCGAGTGCCATGGCTAGCGGCGTGCCGGGCGCGACGCCCAACGCCAGCACCAGGATCCCAGCAATCACCAGCGCGCCCGTCACCATTCCCGAGCGCATCGGGACCGCGATCGGCGCCCCCGGAGCTGGCTCCCGGAAGTACATGAACACGATCACTCGCAGGTAGTAGTAAGCGCCGAGCAAGCTGTTCAGCAGACCCAGGACGGCGAGCACGTAGAGTTCGCTCCCCATTGCCGCACGGAAGATATAGAGCTTACCGAAGAAGCCCGCCGTCGGTGGCATCCCCGCAAGCGAAAGCAGGAACACCGTGAACGCCAAGGCCGCAGCTGGGTGGCGCTTGCCTAGACCAGCCAGGTCTTCGTAGCTGACCGCTTCAGCACCGCGGCTACCACATAGGATGAGCGCGCCAAACGCACCCGCCGTGGAGACGGTGTACGTCAGCAGATAGAACATGACGCTCGCCTGGCCTTCAGCCGGCGAGCGCATCGTGGCAACCAGGCCCACCAGCACATAACCCGCGTGCGCGATCGAGGAGTACGCGAGCATGCGCTTCACAGACTCCTGACGCCCCGCGATGACGTTCGCCACGGTCATGGTGAGGATGGCGAGGAACGCCAGGACCGGCGGCCATCCGGTGCCCCAGCTCATCAGGCGCTCATCGCCGAAGCTAGTCAGGAGAACCCGCATCATCACGGCGAAGGCAGCGGTCTTCACCGCCACGGCCATGAACGTGGTCGCGGGCGTCGGGGCGCCTTCATACGCGTCCGGGGTCCACATGTGGAACGGCACGGCGCTGACCTTGAACGCCAAACCAGCGAGGTTGAGCACCAACCCGAGCACGATGAGTGCCGCGTTCACGCTGCTCCCCGGTTGGCCGATGCTCTGAACCGCGTCTCCGATCCCCTTGAGATCGGTGTGGCCCGTGGCCCCGTACAACAACGCGGCGCCGAACAGCATCAACGCTGCCGCAAAGCTGCCGAGCAGGAAGTACTTGAGCGAAGCTTCAGCCGCCCGCGCGCTTCCCCTTCGCAGGCCGATCAAGGCGTAGACACCGAGACTCATCGTCTCGAGCCCAATGAACAGAGTGAGCAAATCGCCCGAAGCGGCGAGGATCTGCGCGCCGAAGGTCGCGAGAATCACCAGTGGAAAGAACTCACCACGGTCGATGTTGTGCTCCGGCAGGTAACCGCCGGCCAGCAGCGCGGTGAACGCACCCCCGAGGCACAGCACGAAGCTCATGAACAGCGCGACGCGATCCATGATCAGCCAGGGCTCCAGCGCCTTCAGCTCTGGGAGGTTCGCCGGGCCCACCATCCAGACCGCGACACTCAGCACAGCCCCAGCAAACAGGATGACCGCTGCGCCGAGACCCAGCTCAGCGCCGCGCCCGGCCCCCGCATCGATCACGTGCTCGGTGCCGTGCAACTCCTTGTTCAGCTGAGGCTTGCCGAATGCCTCGGCGAGCATCAGCAGCAGCGCGCCAAAGCCGACCGCCAACAGGGGCGAGAGAGGAAACAGCAGATTCATTGTGCGCTCTCCTTGTCGAGCGCGGCGGTCGCACTCTCAGGAGCCTCTTGTTGTTTCTTTGGATCCTCGGGGTAACCCGAGCTCACTGCGCCCGCGAGCCGCGGCAGGAGCACGGCGCGATCGGGGTTCGCGTCCATGGCGTTCCGAAACTCTCGAGTGGAGTCCATGAAGCGGGTGGTGACCCCCGAGACGCTATCCCGCATCCTGTCGAGGAACAGGTTCGGGAACAATCCGAGGACGAACACCATCGCGATGAGCGGCGCCAGCACCACGGACTCGCGGATGTTGAGGTCCTTCAGGTTCTTGTTCTTCGGGTTCGACAGCGGGCCGAAGAAGGTCTTCTGAACCATGCTCAGCATGTAGACGGCGGCGAGGATCACACCGAAAGCAGCGAGGCCGCCCTGGAGCTTGCCGTGGCTACCGAGGACGCTGGAGGTGAACGCGCCCATGATGACCATGAACTCGCCCACGAAGCCGTTCGTCCCTGGAACCCCGATGCTCGACATCGTGATCAGGACGAAACACGCGGTGTAAATCGGCATCACCTTCGCGATGCCTCCGAACTCACTCACCAGGCGAGTGTGCCGGCGATCGTAGATCACGCCGACCAAGATGAAGAGCGCGCCTGTCGAGATGCCGTGGTTGACCATCTGGAGCACGCCGCCGGCGATACCTGCCTCGGTGCCAGTGAACAGACCCAGCATCACGAAGCCCAAGTGGGCTACCGACGAGTAGGCGATCAGCTTCTTGATGTCGCTCTGCTTCCAGGCAACCAGCGCCGCGTACAGAATACCGCCGCCAATCGCGACGCCGGCAAGGTTCGCAGCTGCTGCGTACGCCGGGCCCGCGAACATCCCCATGCAGAAGCGGATGTAGGCGTAGGTTCCAAGCTTCAGCAGCACAGCGGCCAGAATCACGGAGCCGCCTGTAGGAGCCTGGACGTGAGCGTCCGGCAACCAGGTATGCAGCGGGAACATCGGCACCTTGATCAAGAACGCCAAGGCGAAGGCCGCAAAGCAGAGATAGGCCGCTGTCTTCGGCAGCACCAACCGGCTGAGCGCCAGGTAGTCGAAGGTAACGTACCCGGCCAGCTGCTCGTGGGTCCACACCATGTACAAGATGGCGGCGAGCATCAGCAGGCTACCTGCCATGGTGTAGAGGAAGAACTTGTACGAAGCCTTGATCTTCTCTACCCCGCCCCAGATGCCGATCAGGATCAGCATCGGGACCAGCATGAGCTCCCAGAACACGTAGAACAGGAACAGATCGAGGCTGACGAACGCACCGAGCATCGCGCCGTGCAGTAGCAGCAAGCTGAAGCACAGGTCCTTCGTGCGTTTCTTCAGGGAACCAAAACTCGCATACGCTGCGAGCGGCGTGGTGAAGGTCGAGAGGATGACGAGCCACACGCTGATGCCGTCCACCGCTACGTGATAGCGAATGCCGAACCCCGGCAGCCATTCGCGGACGTACTGGAAGTGCCAGCCGTCAGTCATCGGTGCCTTGAGCAGCCACAGCGATGCGACGAAATCGAGCCCCAGGATGATCATTGTCACGCGTCGCAAGAGCTTCGGTGACTGACGGGGCATGAAGAGGATCGCGACCGCACCGACGATGGGCAGGAACACGATCAGATTGAGGAGCTGGTCCCACTCGATGGCGGGTGCGGCGGCCGTCCCGACTGCCTTTTCGGGCCACATCGAAGCGATGAACGCCGCAGCCAGCAGCCCGACGAGGCCCAGAGCGAACCGCTCGAACTTCGACTCACGGCGCGGAATCAATGCGCCGATGGCGAACGCGGCAGCGTAGGGCCAGGCCTGGACCAAAGAACTTGATAGCGAGTTCACTGCGTGTCTCCCTGCGGAGCCGGATGGCCGGGCGGTAGGACCAAGTGCGGCTGGCCCTGCGCGTCCTGTTGAATCACCATGTTGGCGGGTGCGGAGCCCGGGGGCCGATCGTCCTTGGGACGCGACACCTCGTACTCCCAGCTCGAGTGGTGGCCGAACGCGTCCTGAACTTCGAGGCGAACGGTGCGCTCCGTGCCCCGCTCCAGGCTGAAGCTGGTGCTGCGACGATCGCCGAACTCCTCACCCCCCTCATACTGGAAGTCGCCCTCGCCTTGCTTGCTGCTCCAGCGGTAGCTGTAGCCAAGCCCTGGGGCGGCTTCGACGCGGTAGGTCCCCGTGCGATGGTTCTCGAAGGGCTTGGCGCTCGCGTGGGGCGTCAGCATGAACCAGCCGAGGCATGCAGTGCCGAGCACCATTGACGCCGCGTACGCTTGAACCCGCCCGGTCTGAGTGTAGCGAAGGACGGTGCCCGAGACCTGGACGATGCCCGCGGTGAGCCGGGCGACGATACCGTCGACGATCCACTTGTCCGCCCAGGTGAAGAACTCTGCCAGGGCGTCCACGGCGCCGATGAACGTCTCCTCGTAGAACTCGTCGACCCACCACTTGTTCATCAAGAAGCGATGAACTCCGGGTGCCTTCTCGGCGAGCTCCGCGGCAGGTGCACCGCCCTTGGAGATGTAGAAGTACCAAGCGATACCCAGACCCGCGAAGCCCACCAGCACCCCAGGGACAGCCAAGGTGAGCATCAGGTGGTGCTCCGGGTCGATGCTCTTCACGCCCGTCGCTGCAACCTTGAACACCGGCTCTAGCCAGTGCTCCAGCGCGTGCATGTGAAGCAGCGGTGCGTTCAGGAAGCCCGCGACAGCCGCGAGACCCGCGAGGATCACCAGCGGGGTGGTCATCTGCCACGGCGACTCGTGCGGCGTGGGCCCCTCACGAGCCTCGTCGGGGTCGAAATGGTGATCGTGGTCGTCGTGGTGGTCGTCAGCGTGCGCGTCATGCGCATGAGGGTCGACCCAGTTCTTCACGATCTTCCAACCCTTGAATTCTCCGTGGAAAATCCGGAAGTAGAGCCGGAACATGTAGAAGGCGGTCATCACGGCGCCAACCAGACCCATGCCGTAGATCAACTTGCCCGCCCACGTCGGCCAGGTCGCGAGCCCCGGGTACGCCGCGCGTACTGCGTCAGGAGCCGTCACACCCTGGGTGTAGGCCATGTACAGGATCTCATCCTTCGACCAGAACCCGGCCAGTGGTGGGATACCGGCGATGGCGATGCAGCTGATCAGGAAGGTCCAGTGCGTGAGCGGCATGAAGGACTTCATGCCCCCCATGTTCCGCATGTCCTGGCTGGCGTCGGTGTCGTGGATTCGAGCGTGCATCGCGTGGATGACCGAGCCAGCGCCAAGGAACAGACAAGCCTTGAAGAACGCGTGGGTCATCACGTGGAAGAAGCCCGCGGTGAACGCTCCCACCCCCGTACCAATGAACATGTAGCCAAGCTGGCTGACCGTGGAATAGGCCAAGACCTTCTTGATGTCGTTCTGCACGAGGGCAATCGTGGCTGCGAGCAGGGCCGTGAACGCACCCACGAGCGCGATGACCAGCATCGCGGTCGGAGCCATCACGAACACACCCGACATGCGACACATCAAGTACACGCCCGCGGTGACCATCGTCGCCGCGTGGATCAGCGCAGACACCGGCGTGGGGCCCGCCATGGCGTCGGGCAGCCAGACGTACAACGGGAACTGGGCGCTCTTGCCAGCACAGCCAAGGAACAAGAAGAGCGCGACCAGCGTGGAGCGATCCGCGTAGCGCGGGCGGCTGAGCCACTCACCGAAGCTCCCGAGGTAGTGCGCGATCGGGACATCCTGGCCCAGGGGCCAGATCTGTGTCTTAGCGGCCAGCCCGGACGCGCCCGCCTCGATGCCGGCCCAGTCGAGGGCGCCGGTATAGCTGAGCAGCAAGCCCATCGCGCAGAGTAGGCCGAAGTCGCCGATGCGGTTGGCGATGAAGGCCTTCTTGCCGGCGGCGGCGTTCGCATCCTCGTGGAACCAGAACCCAATCAGGAGGTAGCTGCACAAGCCAACGCCTTCCCACCCCACGAAGAGGATGGGGAGGCTGTCGCCCAGGATGAGCACCAGCATCGAGAAGATGAACAGGTTCAAGTAGGCGAAGAAGCGATAGTACCCTGGGTCCTCCTCCATGTACTTCGATGAGTACAGGTGGATCAGGAAGCCGACGCCCGTGACGATCAGGCTCATCGTGGAGTTCAGCGCGTCGAGGCTGAATTTCACCGAGAGCGTCGGACGTGCGTTGGGTGTGCTCAGGGACAG
>JAUILJ010000458.1 GCA_030433055.1 Polyangia bacterium | reverse complement strand
GCAGAACGCGTAGTTCGCCGCCTCCGCCTTGGCAGTGGAGAGGGAGTTGAAGAGCGTGCTCTTGCCGACGTTCGGCAGGCCAACGATGCCGCAGGAAAAGCCCATGGGGGCGGGGCTCTACACCGCAGGCGAAGCCAAGTCGAGCACGGGCTGACAGACGGTGCGCCTAACCCCCGAAATCCTCGGCAGAGCGAGCAGGCGAACAATCCAGATCTTGGCGGTTTGGGGGGCCTGCGGTCCCGGCTCCAGGTACGCATGCGGCTTCAGGTACGCATGCAGCTCCGGGTACGGAGCAGCTCAGGATACGGAGCAGCTCAGGATACGGAGTATGACTCCAGAGGTAGGTCGGGATCGGGGGGTGAGGCCCGCTGGTTTCCCTCCAACGGCGCCTGGGTTTCGCCGCTGGTCTCGAGGGCGCGCTGTGATACGGTCTCCCGCCCGGGCAACTACGGAGCCCGACTATATAGTTGGCTCGCCACGTTCGAGCCCGAGTGTCACCGAGGAGAACAGCCATGGACATGTCGTTCACCCCCGAACAGGAGGCATTCCGCGACGAGGTTCGCGCTTGGATTGCCCAGGCGATGCCGCCCCACATCGCAACCAAAGCCAATCACGATGGCGCGTTCTCGAACGCCGAGGTGATGGAGTGGCACAAGGTGCTCGCTGCCAAGGGCTGGGTCGCCCCGCACTGGCCGAAGGAGTTCGGCGGCCCGGGCTGGGACGCAACGCAGCGTTACATCTTTGGCCAGGAGCTCGAACTCGCGGGCGCGCCCCAGCTCTCTCCGTTTGGCCTGTCCATGGTCGGACCGCTGATCATGCAGTTCGGCAATGACGCCCAGAAGCAGCGCTTCTTGCCCAAGATCTTGAGCGGAGAAGAGGTGTGGTGCCAGGGCTACTCGGAGCCGAACGCCGGCAGCGATCTTGCCTCGCTGAAAACCCGCGCGGAAAAGAATGCCGCGGGCAACTACGTGCTGAATGGGCAAAAGACCTGGACGACTTACGCCCAGTACGCCGACTGGATCTTCGTGCTCGCGCGGACCAACGCCGACGTGAAGCAGCAGGCAGGCATCAGCTTCTTCCTGGTGGACATGAAGACTCCTGGCCTCACCGTGAAGCCGTTCCTCACCACTGGCGGCACGCCCGCCTTCTGTGAGACCTGGTTCGAGAACGTCGAGGTGCCCAAGGAGAACCTCATCGGCCAGGAGAACATGGGCTGGACCTACGCCAAGGCGCTGCTCGGTCACGAGCGCACCCTGGTGAGCGGCGTCGGCATCAGCGCTCGCACGCTGCTCCGCACCAAGCGCCTGGCAGCCGAGATCCAGAAGGACGGCAGGCCCTTGCTGGAGGATCCGGGTTTCCGCGCGAAAATTGCTCGCTCGGAGATCAAGCTCGAGGCGCTCCGCATGACAGTGTTGCGCTCCCTCTCCAGCGCTCAGCTCGGCCACGCGCCGGGCCCTGAGAGTTCGATCCTCAAGCTGCGCGGCACCGATCTCCAGCAGGAGACCGTCGATCTGCTGATGGAGGTGCTGGGCCACGACAGCCTCACCTGGTTCAACCCAGAGGGCACCGTGAATCCCCGCGGGGAGTCTGCGCCGAGCATCTTCAACTACGTACGCGCGGCGACCATCTACGCCGGCTCGAACGAGATCCAGAAGAACATCATCGCCAAGATGATCCTTGGCCTACCCAGCGCCTGAGGGAGACTGAGCATGAACTTCGATCTAAACGACGACCAGAAGCTCCTCGTCAGCACCGTCGCGGACTTCTGCAAGAAGGAATCGACCGTCGAGCGCATGCGCAAGCTGCGCGAGACAGAGCTTGGCTACACCAAGGAGACCTGGGCCAAGATGGGCGAGCTCGGCTGGCTCAGTGTGCTCTTCCCTGAGGAAATGGGCGGCCTGGGTGGCAGCTTCACGGACGCTGCCCTGATCATCGAGCAACTGGGCACGACGCTGGTGCCCGAGCCCTTCATCGCTTCGGTGATCCTGGCCGGCCTGGCCATTCGCTACTCGGTCAGCGACGAAGACGGCGCGGAGATCCTCGCGTCGATGATCGACGGCTCCGAGGTGTTCGCGCTCGCCTACACCGAGGCTCAAAGCCGCCACGATGTCACCAACGTGACGACCCGCGCGGAAAAGAGCGGCGATGGCTACAAGCTCACCGGCAAGAAGCGCTGGGTGCTAGCCGGCCACGGCGCGGACAAGCTGGTCGTCAGCGCCCGCACCTCCGGGGAGACCCGGGACCGCGATGGCGTGTCGCTGTTCCTGGTCGACGCCAGCGCGCCAGGTGTGAAGCGCAGCCGGGTGGAGATGATGGACGGCCACAAGGCGGCCATGATCGAGTTCGAGGGCGCCGACGCGCGGCTCCTCGGGGAAGTGGGCAAGGCTGCTCCGGTGCTCGAGCGCGTCATGGACTACGGCGCCGCCGCCGCCTGCGCCGAGGGCGCCGGGATCATGCAGACGGTGCTCGGCATGACGCGCAACTACCTGTGCGAGCGCGAGCAGTTCGGGGCGAAGATCGGCACCTTCCAGGCGCTGCAGCACCGCACGGTGGACATGTTCGTGGAGACCCAGCTCGCCAAGAGCAGCGCGATCATGGCGATGATCAAGGCCGATGACTCGGATCCCGCCGAGCGCCAGCGCGCCATCAGCGCCGCGAAGTGTCAGCTCAGCCTGAGCGGTGGCTTCGTGGTGCGCCAGGGCACGCAGCTGCACGGCGGCATCGGAGTCACCGACGAGCACGACATCGGGCTCTACTTCAAGCGCATGCACACCCTCACCACGCTGTTCGGGGACGAGGAGTTCCACACTCAGCGCTACGCGAGCTCCGAGGCGTTCACAGCTCACGTCTGAAGTCACTTCCAGTGAGAAGAGAAGCGCCGGGATCCTCGCAGGCCCTGGCGCTTCGCGCTTTGTGAGGATTTTCCAGCTGTTGACCCGAGCTGTGGAGAGCCTCACCCGGGCGCACGAGTTTTTACGGGCTCCAGTGACGCCCCGCGTCTAGACTCACCGCGTCATGACTGCCTACGACACCGAAGCGCTCACCGAGGGTCAGCTCAGCGCGCTGATCGAGATCATGTTCCTGGCCGCTTTCGCGGACGGCGAGTTCAGCGCCCAGGAGCAGCAAAATTTCCGCGAGGTCGTGAGCCGGCTGGGCGACGCCCGACTGACCAGCGATGTGCTGAGTGGGCTGATGCTGCGCGCGGCGGTCCAGCTCGAGAGCGAGGGTCGGGGTGCGCGCCTCGCGGCTGCCCGCACGGAGCTCCAGGATCAGGACGCCCGGCGCATCGCGCTGGCGCTGGCGGCGGACGTCGCAGGAGCCGACGGCATCGAGAGCCGGGAACGCGAACAGCTCAAAGAGACGGCCAGGGCCCTGGAAATCAGCGACGCTGAGCTGGCGCGACTGGTTGGCCAGGCCTGAGCGCGACCCAGCGTTTCCGGGCGGCAACTAGTCGAGCTCGGCGATGAAGCGCCGGATCACCGCCGCGCTGGCGGGTGTATCCCGGGCCCCAGCGAGCAGCCCATCGGCGTCCAGGCCCTCGCTGCGCATCGCGTCGGCTCGGGCCTCCAGGTAGTCACGCATCACCTCGCCGTCGACCTCGGGGTGAAACTGTACGCCGACTGCCTTGGGCGCGAACTGCACCGCCGCGAAGGGCTCGAGTTCGCTGGTGGCGAGCACGCGTGCCCCCACGGGAAGCTCCACGATGGAATCGAGGTGGGTCATGTTGGCCAGGAGTTGCGCGTCTGGCAGCAGGGGGTGAGGCGCGCTCACCCGCACCTGGACGCTGCCAATCTCACGTCCCCGTGGATTGCGATCCACGCGCCCGCCCAGTGCCTCCCCGAGCATTTGGTGGCCAAAGCAGATCCCCAAGATGGGAGTGCCAGCGCGCGTGAGCTCGCGCAGCCAGTCCAGGCCCTTCAGCATCCACGGCTCGTGATCCGTGAGGTGTGCTGCCGAGCCAGTGACGATGACTCCGGACAGCTCCTCAGGCTCTGGCAACACGGCGCCGCCAGGTAGGTCGAGGTCCAGCCAGGTGCCTGGCCACGCGCCTCGCGCTTGCTCGCGGATCAGCGCAGCGAAGCCGCCGCGGCGGTCCCGGGTACGAGGCAGCGGGGAACCCGTGATGAGCACTGCGAGGCTAGCCACGAGTGTCCTCATGGCTCAGCGGCCGAGAGTTGTCCAGCCCACAAAAGCGAAGTTCCCGCGGGGTTCACCGGAGCGACCGGTTCCGCGCGGGAACTCTGTGGGACCTCGCCTAAGGTCCTCTCCGTCAAGCCTTCAGCGCGGGATGTCCTCGCGCTTGCAGCCGAGCCGCACGTCGACGGACGCGGCGCCCGATGCAGCGGTGAACTGATCACAGGTCACCGGGCACATCACGATGGTCGCTGGAGTGCCGCCGCCGGCGGGATCCACGTCGTAGTACCAGCCACCCAGGGTCGCGTCGCAGCTGCCAGCGTCGCCCACGTACGGCACCGTGACGGTGTTCGCACCGTCCTTGAACTCGACGTTCACCTTGTCGTAGTCGAGCGTGCCGTTGCTCGGCATCGGGATGCTGTACTCGCAGGACAGCGCGGTTCCGCGGATGTCCTCGAGCGCTTGCGTGAACTGAGCGCCCAGCGAGCTGGATGCTGCGTCCACCACGAAGGCCGCGCCGGTGCCGCCCGCGTTGGCGATGGTGTTCGCGTTGCTCTGGCCTGTCGTGTCGCCGGACTCGAAGACGCCGATCACGAACGTCTGAACCGACGGAGTTCCGTTGAGTGCGGTCGTTGCGAGCGCCGCGATCTGGTTGATGTTGGTGGGGTTGCAGCTCGTGGGCGTCCCGTCGGTGACCAGCACGGTCACGACCTGGTGCCCTGCATGACTGCTGGCCCAGCTCTGCGCGTGCTGAATCGCCCCTTGCAGCGCGGGCCCGGTGGGGGTGGATCCGCGAGGCATCTGAGCGTTGAGTGACGCGGTGATGGCAGCGGCATTCCCGGGCAGCTCAGCGATCGCCACGTCAGGCGCCTGGTAGTCGCCCACGAGGCACGAGTCGGAGTTCGTACAGAAGCTACTGGTCATCGTGTTGCAGGTGTCGCCGCCGCCACAGACAGTCGTGTCTCCCACCGGAGCGCAGACGCTGTTGACGTCCGACCCGCAGTTACCCAGCGGCACGCACGACCCAAACAAGCCGCAGTCATTCACGGTGTTGCAAGGCACGAGGTTCGGGAACTGATCCGAGCATGCCTTCAGCACGCACAACCCCCCTGCGCACTGGTTACTGTTGGTGCAGTTCCACGCCGAGCCGGCGGCGAGCAGCGGGAAGTACTGGATGCCGACCCCAATCCCCGTGGATTCAGGCGCCGTGAGAAAGCCCTGGAGCGCTGGGCGGACGGCGTCCCATTTGGTCACACCGGGCGCCGCGTCGACGCCCATCGACCCCGACATGTCGAACATCACGTACATGTCGAGGGGCTTGCGCTCCCCTTGAGTCACCTCACCCGCGCAGCTGTCCGCGTCGGGGTCGAAGCCACCAGTGCCCCCGTTGTTGCCGCCGTCGATCAGTCCCCCGGTGCCACCGAAGCTGACCGCTCCGGTGCCACCGACGCCACCCTGAGCGCTGCCGGCACTGCCGCCGTTCGCAGCGCTGCCGCCGTTACCTCCGGTAACCTCGTTTCCGCCACCCGAGCTAGCGCTGCACGCGGCAACTGCGCCCACGGCACACATCGACACCAGCGCTCCCAGCCAGGGGCGCGACAACCTAGTTCCAAAAGCCATGGCCAATTAGACCATGACGCTCGGGGCTTCGCTATCGTGAGCTGCGGTCGCGGCAACGCGAGTCCGGAGCGCTCAGCAGTCCCTCGACCGGGCAGGCCCAATCTATCCCAGCCTCGTAGCCGCACGGGAACACGAGGAAATCGCCGCCAAACACGCGTTTGCCAGATAGCAAAGTGAGACACCCCGGAAACACTCGCTTTCAACGCTTCGACCGTGCGATGAGCAGCCATGCATCGCGTGCGGAACCTCCGCTGGCAGCGTCTGGACATCCCCATGCGAGAAGCGTTCGGGATCGCTGGCGGCGCTCAGCTGACGGCGAACAACGGCCTCGTGATCGCGACCCTGGAGGACGGCACCCAAGGAGTGGGAGAAGCCGCGCCGTTCCCCGCAGTGAATGGCGAGACCCAGGCGGCTGTCGAAGCGAACCTGCTCGGGGCGCTGCCCTCGCTCGCGGGACTCGCCTTCGCCGACTGGCGCTCCCTCGACGACCTGTTGCCGAGCTTCGAGGCGACCCCAACCGCGCGGACAGCCCTGGAGCTCGCGCTGGTAGATGCGGCGCTACGCAGCGAGGGCGACTCCTTGTGGCGGGTGTGCGGAGCTCAGCAGACCTCCCTCGACACCGACATAACCATCGGGACCGGCGATGTTGAATCCGCACGGCAATCCGCTCAGCGAGCACGGGATGCTGGCTTCAGCTGCCTCAAGATCAAGGTTGGCAGCAAGGCGGACGACCTGAGCGCCGCCCTCGAGCTGGACGCGGAGCGCGTGTTGGCGGTCGTGGACACCGCAACTGAAGCTCAACTGATCCTGGACGGGAATGCGGCGTACGATGCGGAGCACGCCGTGCGACTGTTGAGCCTGCTGGGCCCGGTCAGTGCGCGGGTCGTCTTGTTCGAGCAACCTACC
>JAUILJ010000457.1 GCA_030433055.1 Polyangia bacterium | reverse complement strand
GGGTTGGCCGGAAACAATCCCATCACGACGTCGCTCGGCGCACCACCGGCGTCCCTCCCCCCAAATAACCAGAGCCGAACACCAGAATCCCAAACGACTCCCGGGCGCTCGATGGCGTTGGGCATGTCAGGTCCGTACTGCAGCTTCCAGCCACCCGCCGATTCCCCGAGGATAATCGTGCTCTGACTGAGCGCGCCGTCGACGTCACCCCCGGTCAGGACGTTCTTGGTGAGCAGCGGCCGGCTCACGCCGGTGGGGAACACCGGCGCGATATCGGGCCCAGGCTGCCACGACGCACCCCGGAGCTCAGCCTGATCTTCCACTGCGCTCGAGGTGTCGAGGATCCAGGTCGACGTCAGTCCCACACCCGACTGCGGGTCCTCGCCGCCTGCGACCCAGACCGCGGAACCGAGCGAGGAGCACCCCCAGTTGACCCGAGCCGGCGGCGCCACCCCGGCGTCCAGTCGCTGCCAGGAGGTGCCATTCTCCGCGAGGTACTCCACCTCGAGCGAGCCGTTCTGAGAACTCAACTGGAAGAGATAGTCTGGCAGGCCCTGGACCTGCGCACGAACGGAGCATTCTGGGACCCACTGCGCCTGGGGCCCAGGCGCCCACCCGACGGTATCCTCCTGGAAATATTCTGAGGACGCGAGCCCGCCACCGGTCAGGAGCCCCGGGTAAACCGGGTGATGGAACAAGGTCCCGTTTGCTCTGGGCTCGTTGAGCGAGGCGGACATGGCCCATGTGCCTGTACCGGCGTGATAGACCTCTACGCTATCCAGCGGTTGCCCCTGCTGGTCGATGCCACCCACAGCCAAGATGGGTGGCGAGTAACCTTCCACCCGCGCCATCTGGGTGCGAGGCACAGCCAGCGCGTTCGTAGTGGTCCACCCTGGGTCGACCCACACGGGGAAGCGCGCAGCGGCTTCGAAGCTGAGCTCCAGGCGACACTGGTCTGCACCGGGAGGGGTCACCGGTCGCTCCCAAGGGGCGCTCGGACTCATATCCACATGGCAATTTTTCACCGACACATCCAGAGGCAAGCGCCGCCCGTCCGCGTCCACGGCGTACGGCGCGCGCATGCGCAACCTCGGCGTGCCCTGGCGGTCGAGGAACTCCAGCACGCCGCCTACCAGGCGCAACCCAGCCGCACCGTCGAGGCGCACTTCGTAGGCCACTGCGACGCGCCCGTCGCGCTCGAAGCTGACTGACCCACCCGGCTCCGCGAGGCGGAGGTAGTCTTCCATGCCTGCGCGGGAGTGAGCCATCACCCAGCTCGCCGAGTCGCCGATGAACCCTTGGGCGCCGTCGGGGAACAGAGTCGACCGCGCTGCGCCCAGCCCACCGACGGGGCGCACTGCGATAGCCACCTCGCCACTGCGAGCCTCCAGGTAATCGCCAGGGTGGACTGCCGCGCGAAATTCAGCAGCCCCCTGGCTGCGCCCAGCCTGCCCGAGCTGCTGCCGCAGCGCCGCGAACTCGCGCACGACGTCTCGCTCGAGGGCGACCGCTCTGGGTGACGCGCTGGGCGACACCGGGAGCGCGGCGGCTCCCGCTCCCGCAGACCCCTCATCGGAGGCGCAGCCACACGCAAGCAGACCCCACGACGCCAGGCACACCAAACCCCTCGCACCTCGCCCAAGGCGAGACACCCACCAAGCCAAGCCCATAGATCCTGAGTGTGATGCAATTACTGAGCGCTGCAAGCCCTTGCGCAAGCGCAAGGGCGAAACCGCGCGGCAGCAATCTCCTACCAGCTACCCTCGCGAGCCGCGCTCCCTCGCGGCGCTGGAGAACCTCCGCCTCCAGCCCAGGCTGCACAGCCCGAGCAGGATCCCCCAGGCTGCAGCGTTGGATGAACCTCGGGAGCTGCCTGGAAGCGAGCAAAGACACGCGCTCGCCTCTCCGAACTGGATGTCGATCGGAAACAGATCGATCGCCTCACAGGTTCCGTGGTCTCCGCAGCTGTGAAAGGCGGCGCAGTCCTGGTCGCTGTTGCACGACGTTAGGCAGACGCCAGTGGCGCTGCAGGCATACCCCCCGCAATCACAGCTGGGGGTTTCCGGTGGGTCCTTCGAGCACGCTCCCGAGTACCCGCAGTGGTAGCCTTCGATGCAGTCGCTGTCGCTCCGACACTCCACCAGGCACTCGTCGTCGGCGCAAGTGACCGCAGGTCTCGACTTCGCCCACCACGCACTGTCCAGAGCCATCGCAGTGATCGGCTCGAATGCCGTCCCCGCGGCACTCACCCCCGCAACGGGTATCCGGTTGCGCCAGGCGGCACTGCCCGCTCCCATCGCACGTGCCGTCGAGCCCGCACGCATCCTCTGAATCCGTGGGGCAAGCACCTGCAGAGTCGAAGCCCGCGATCACCGGCGCACACTCACCATCTGGGCGCCCTGTCCGCACCGCGACGCAGGCCTCACACACGCCATCGCACGCTGACTCGCAACACCGCCCTTCCACGCACGCACCGCCGGGGCACTGGGCATCGGTCGTGCACTGCATCGGCGCTGTTCGATACACTTCCGACGCGGACGTCGCACTCCCCGTCGCAGCGCCGCCGGCGACCAAGAAGGCGTCTTCGGGCAGCGCCTCTATGTGAGCGTCCTGGCGCGCTGTAGGTAGCGCGGGCAACGCCTTCCAGCCGTCCACCGGGTTCGCCGCGAAGATCGACCAGACCGCGGTACTTGGGCTGCCATCTCCGAGTCTCCCGCCGAATAGCAGGACGTTGTTCTCGGAGTCGACCGCAGCCGTCGCGTGGCTCACAGCAACCGGGAGATCCGGGCCGCGCAGCGCGCTCCACGCTCCTCCTATTTCCGTGAGGCTCAATACGTGCGACGTCGGTTGCCCGTCCACCTCTCCGCCGACGACCAGGTTCTGGGCCACGACGGGCTCCGTCACCCCGAAGGGAAACGAGGCGTCGATCGTGGGCCCCGCTTCCCACCGGGCCCCCTCGAGCACGCCGTTCGCCTCGCTGGCGCCTTCGAGGTTCAGCAGCCACGTCGAGAGCCGTGGCTCCCCCGTGGCGTCTTCACCGCCGACGAGGACGATCCGATCACCCAGCGCCCCACAGCTCGCCCGGAAGCGCGCCGGCGGAGTGGCCCCGGCATCCACCGACAGCCAGGCCATACCATCTGCCGAAAGGTACTCGACCTCCATCCGATCTGCGTCGACGCCGACCTGGATCAGCCGTGGAACAGCACCTGCGGTCCGCACCGCACACGAGTTCGCGCGCTGTGACTCAGGCCCCGGCATCCAGCTTCCGTCCGCCGATGAGTAGCGCTCGGTGCTCGCTGTGCCGCCCCCCAGCAGCAGCCAGTTCCCCGCGGCATCCTCCAGCAGCTCCCCGTCCACTCGTGGGCTCTCGAGCGCGCCCGTCATCGCCCACGTGAGCGAAGCTGGGTCGAAGCGTTCGACAGTCGCGAGGGGCTGCCCCGCTGCGTCGAGACCACCCACTGCCAGCAGCGCGCCGGGGATATGCGACCGCGCCATCCGCGTTCTTGGTACCGCCAGCGCGCCGGTGGTCGACCACTCGGGATCCATCCAGACCGGGTAGGCCGCGGCTGTGTCGAACTCGAGGCGGACCTGGCACACGTCGCTGCCCGGCGCAGTCACCGGCCGCCGCCACGGCGCCTGAGCCCGCGTATCCGCACGACAACCCTCGAGGGAGACATCCACGGGCCACCGCGCCCCGTTGGCATCGACCACGTACGGCGCGCGCATGCGCAGGCGTGGAGCCCCGAGGGAGTCGAGGAACTCCAGCACATTGGATACCAACCGCAGGCCGGCAACGCCATCCAGACGGACCTCGTAAGACACCACCGCGCGCTCCCCGCTGTCGTTGTCGCCGGCAGACGCCCTGCGTGGCCGCTGGATGCGCACGAAATCCTCGATCCCACCGGATGTCGGCCGCATGAGCCAGGCCACGCCTGCGGCACCAAACCCCCGCGCAAAGCCGTCGGGATCGCGCGGAGCTCCCGCACCGAGCTCCACCATTGGCCGCGCGGAAACACGCATGGCGCCTGCGCTGGCGCTCAGGTAGCCATCGCTGGCGTCTGGTACCTCGAAGCCCGGCGGGAGAGCCAACGAGGCCCGGTGCTCGAACCGTTCAGGTAAGGCCCGCAACAGTTCGGCCGCGTATGGCTGCAGCGGCGGGTCCACCGCTGCCGACTCCACCTCAGCGGCTGCAGGGTCGGGAGGGTCCCCTGGCCCCCCACACCCCCATGCGAGCATGCCAAGCGCGAACGCCAGGCGCACTCCACCTCTACCACGCAACGCACATAGCCCAGTTCCAGCTTCGCCCATGACCTCGGTATGCTCCGCGAAGTGGAAAGTTCAACTCGCAGTACCCTGGAACGCGAGCCCAGCGTGAAGATCCGAGCTCGCTGAGAACTCCGGTTCACAGCGAAAGACACTGGACCATAGACATTTTCCCCAAAGAATCTAGCGAAGCAGGCGGACTCTTCGGATTCCCTGTGGAAATTTGTTCGCACGAAAAGCGAGCGCCCCATCGCCGGCACTCAGCGCCGAAAGCCGCACCCCGGTCAGCCGGACGACACGCCAACAGGCTACGGCTCCGACGAGGGCGGGCGAATGGTGTCTTCCGTTGAGCCAATCAGGGCGAGTGCGGCGTCGTCCAGCGACGCGACGTAGTCCAGCAACGTGCGATGCATGAACAGGTAGCCGCCGCCAACCCGGCGCAGGATCCCAGCGCGAGCCGCGTGCTCCAGGAACGGCACCAGCGCGAAAGGCAACGGTGTGCGACGCGAGAGCACCCAGCGCAGCGCGACGTGGTAGGCCACGGCGGCGCCCCCGTAGACGAAGAACAGCACCAGCGCCAGCACGACCCCTGCACTGATCGCGACAGCCGTGGGACGCTGGAGGGCAGCGCTGGAGTCGAGGACCGACGCGAGCAACGGCAGGCCCACGTAGCGCAACCCCAGCGTGGTCACGAGCCCGGCGAATACCGCTACGCTGAGGGCCGTGCCGAGGCTCTGGCGCAGACCTTCACCGGGCTCTGTTCGCCCTGCTTCGTCGCGCGCTTCGAGCCCCATGGCGAACGTGCCGACCAGCCCGAGGAGTGCGCCATACCCCCAGTTCGTGAGCAGCCCCACCAAGGCTCGCTCGGCCTCCAGCGAAGCTCCGCCGCTGAACCAGTAACGCGCCGCCAGAGCGCCCCCGACCAGCGCACCTCCACCCAGGCCCAGCGGCAGCCAGCGCAACGCACGCGGCCAGGCCCAACGCACGCCCTCCACGACGCGGACCTGGGTCGTCCGCAGCAAGCCAAAGCACACGGCCACGGCCACGCTCGCGAAGCCGAGCGAGCTCGCCATGGGCAGCCCCGCTGCGAGCTGCGCCAGCACGGACCCTCCCCATATCCCCACGGTAACTATGGCGACCCCAACGCTCCGCGCGAACCGCCGGTCCCGCTCTTCGATCATCCAGTCCGCCTGCAAGCGCTCGAGCCAGAGATCGCTGGTGCCCTTGCGAATCATCGCGCGCGCCAGCCACACCAGGGCTCGGGCCAGGCGCTCTCGCTCGCTGGCGCTGCCGCTCGCGCGCAGCAGCAGGTGAGCGACGAAATGAGTGAACAGGCGGCGGCGCACGGGCATACGCCGCGTCGCCTCCGAGTCCGTCGCGAGCCTGGCCGCCAGGCGCAACATCAGCGGGTTCGACAGCAGGTCCCGTAGCCGGGCGTCCTTGGGCCAGTGCTCCAGTAGCAGCGTCGCATCGGTGCGGCGGAGCACGTCGAGCGCCAGGGCTTCATGGACTTCCGCTACCCGAATCGTCGCCCCCACCTCCGGGCGACACTCCAGGTCGGCGTACACGGTCTCGCGGCACGTCACCGCGACCCCCGCCGCCGCCTCGGCTTCGAACAGGGCGTTCAACGCCTCCACGCACGCTACCTGCCGCTCGGGGGCGACTTCGTCCAACCCGTCGAGCATCAGCACCAGGGCGCGCTCTTCGAGCCAACGCCGGGCCCAGCGGCTCGGCAAGCCGTACTTGGTGTGAAGCTCGGCGGTGAGCCACTCGATGAGCGGCCGCTTGGGATCGAACTCAGCCAAGCTGAGCACCACGGGCACCGGCTCCCGGAAGTCCACCTGCGCGCGGCGTAGCAGGCTCTGCGTGAGCGCTAGCAGCGCAGTGGTCTTGCCGGCGCCGGGAGCACCAATGATCGCCAGCGAGCGACTGGCCCCGTCGAAGAGGTTATCCAGCTCCAGAATGCTCCGTGCCTCCACGCGACGCGCGAAGCGGAGCTGCTCTCGATCGTTGCTCCGACGCTCCTCGACGGCGGCGCCCGGGGCCAGGGAGAACCGTCGCAGATCCTCGGGGAAGATGGCTTCGAGCCCAACGGCCAAGGGTTCGCTGCCCGACAACGACTCCCCCAGCATCCCGCTCAGCCAGAGCTGATCCACCCGCTGCATCAGCAGCGTGCGCTGGCGCTCGTCGGCCCCAGGAGTGAGCTGCCGCGTCAGCGTCTGGATCAGCGCACCCATGTCCTGCCAGCGGCGGTCCGGATCGCGTTCGAGCCCGCGCGCGACCGCGAGCTTGACCTGCTCGAGCACCTGGTGCTCCTCGGGTGCTGATCCGTCGATCCCACTCAGCGCGTCGCGCAGCGCCACGCAGAAGCTGTACTGATCGGAGAGCGGGCTCGGCGG
>JAUILJ010000456.1 GCA_030433055.1 Polyangia bacterium | reverse complement strand
GCGCTCGACGAGCCGTTTCGGGGCCGCGGTAGTCGGGGATGCCGCTCTCGGTGCTGATACCCGCCCCGGTCAATACGACCCAGCGGCGTCCAGCCATGAAGTCCCGGAGGCGCTCGACCTGGGACGTCACGAGAGAACGCATGGGTGACGCGGTCGCGCCGTGCATGAAGGGGGCATAGGACACACCGCTGCAAAGCACCAGCCGGCCGCCCTGCCGCGGGAGGAGAGCGACCAAAACGTCTGATTCTACTGGCACTTCGGGAACCCGGGAGCTAAGGCTCCGCCCACAGAGACGTCGCAGCGGCGCTGCGACGTCCGGCGATGAAGCTACCCCTCACAGGTCGCACGCTCGGGTTCTGCCGAGATGTGCGCCGTGAGCTGGCGAGTAGGCCGCCGACCATGAAATTGGAGGAGTTCCATGCAGCTCTGGTCTGCCTTGTTCACCTTGGTACTGGTGCTCGATCCGTTGGGCAACCTGCCGGTTTGCGTTTCCCTGATAAAGTCAGTTCCCGAACGGCGTCGCCGTCGTGTGCTCGCGCGCGAGGCCTTGGTCGCTCTGATCGCCTTGATGTCGTTCCTGTTCTTCGGCCCGCAGTTACTCGCGTTGATGGGGGTGAGCGGCCCTGCGGTGCGCATCGGAGGTGGGGTGATCTTCTTCCTGCTGGCGTTGCGCATGATCTTCCCGGACCTGGGTGCGATCACCGGGGACTCCGAGGACTCCGAGCGTGAGCCTTTCATCGTTCCGATCGCGATCCCGCTGATGGCTGGCCCTTCGGCGCTGGCTTCGGTCACGCTACTCTCCAACACCTACCCCGGGCAGGTCTGGATGTGGCTCGGAGCGGTGATTGGCGCGTGGGCGATCGCGTCGACCGTGCTCCTGTTCGCTCCGGATCTCCATCGGCTCCTGGGGCAGCGCGGCGAGCTGGTGACTCAGCGCCTGATGGGCACTTTGCTGGTGATCATCGGCGTACACATGATCATGACAGGGGTCAGCGGCTACTTGCCCCTCACCCCCAACCCCGCCTGAAGCATGGTGGAGCCGGCCTACGAGAGCGCACAAAAGCCAACCGCCTCGCAAGACTGCGAGGCGGCACTGGCGTTCTATTTCCTTGTGGATTAGAGCTGCTCGAGGAACTCGACCAGGTCGCGCTTCTGACGATGGTTCAAGCGGATCGGGTAGTCTCGGCCGTCCGCCGAGTGGTTGTACTGCGGGCTGTCGAAGTAGTCGACGACCTCTTCCAGCGTCGCGGCCGAGTTGTCGTGGAAGTAGGGCGCCGCGTCCTTGATGCCGCGTAGCTGCGGTACCTTGAAGCGACCTACGTCCTGCGAGCGCGCCGTGCTCGCCGCCAGACCCACGTCGAAGGTCACGGTCAGGTTGCGAGTCGTCCCGTCCTCGTTGGCGAGGGGCAAGACGATGGGTGAGAAGCTGCTGCCTCCGGTGTACTCGCTGAAGCGCAGGTTGTGCTTGTTCGCCTCGGCCACACCGATGTTGTAGAACTTGCCAACCGGCGGGGCGAAGCCAGGGTTGTCGACGCTGCGCTCGGACTGGCCGGTGCCCAGGGCCTCGATGTTCTCCAGCCCGTTGAACACGTTGGGCGTGTTGTGGCAGCTGTAGCAATACTTGTCGAAGACCTTCTTTCCGCGCTTCTGAGCCTTCGTGAAGATCGGAACCGTGTAGTACGGATCGTTCACTAGGGTGTCGTACATCGGGTCGTCGGGGTCCCGAAGCGCGTTCAGCACCGGGTCGCTGAGCTGGGCGAACATGAACGCTTCCATGTCGTTCGCGGTGGGTACCGGGAACAGATCATCGAAGCGCTCGTCGGTGGTTTGCGTGTGGCTGAAGACCGCGCCGCGCGCCGTCTCGAACATCACGCGCCCGCGCCCATCGTTCAGGAAGCCGTTGTTGAAGGCGACGTTGACCAGCTGGATCGACTTGCGCCAGAAGAACACCTTCCGATACGGATCCGTCTGATCACGCTGGGGGTTGAAGCGGTTTGGACGGTACTTGATCAACCCACGCAGGTTGAGATTGTCCATCGCATCGGGGTCTCCCGCTGCGTCCGCGTCGATGCCCGTGAACAGCGCGTCGGTGAGGGCGATGCTGTCCGTGAGCGGCGGCGCTGGCAGACCAAAGCGCGCACCGGCGCCGCGGTGGCAGGTGAAGCAGCTGCGACCGTTGCTGGTCACCGTGCCTCCGTACGGAACGGACGCGCCCTCGAAGAGCGCCTCGGTGGTGTCTTCCGTCTCGAGGTCGGCGGCCACGCCGAACTTCTTCCTTCCGTTCTCCGCGTCGGCTCCTGGTTGTAGTGGGTTGAAGCGGACTCGAGCTTCGAGGTGGAGGCTGCGGCTGCCGGACGGAACTAGCCTCTTGCCGTTCCCCTGGTTGCAGAGCGCTTGATCCGTGCTCGAAGTGACGGGTTCCTCACTGCCGGTGGGACCCTGACTACACGCTGCGAAGCCTCCGCTGAAGGCCATCGCGACTAACAGACTCAATGTACTTGTCTTCGTCATGACGTCCTCCTCTCAGGGGCTAGGCGGTGGGCAGAAGTTGATGCCTTTGGTGTGGACCGGCTGGAAGTAGTCAGCGCACTGACCAGCTCCTGGCCACGGTCGGATGGGTGGCGCGACGCTGGCGAACGCAGCATCGATGTCGAGGGACCAGCCCTTCGGCACGACTCCGCCGACGAGGGTGGTGTTGCTGAAGCTGCCAATCAGCGTTTGCAGCGGCGGTTCGGTGAACGCGACCGCCGGTTCCACCGTGATGTCGAACAGCATGCCGGAGCGCACGTAGTCGGAGAACGGCGGGGCGTCGGCGACGGTTGATGGCGGCGTCATGTAGGGACGCAGCTCAGACAAATCCACGCGGTAAGGGTTCACACCGCACAGGTTGGTGGGGGGGAACGTGAACAGGTGGTGTCCGAGCTCCGGCCGATCTCCGCGCCGCACGTGATCGAAGGGGAAGGTCCACTCGAGGTCGACGTCACCGTTGGCCTTCGGCTGAAACTTGGGCGTGGGGAACATCTTGAGCGTCGGGAAGGGCACGACGATGGGCGAGGGAGGAGTCTCGAAGTCCCACGAGCTGCCCATCAGGTCGAGCGTGACCGGGTCGAAGTAGAAGTCGAGCATCGGGCCGCTGGCCACCAACCAGAGCTGGTAGTAGCCGTCCTCGATGTCTTCCGGCTCCGGCAGGAATGCGTTCGGGAAGAAGTTCACTCCTTCGGTGCGGTCGACGTCAGGGAAGCGGTCGAGGACGCGCTTGCCGGTGGCGTGAACCTTCACCCAGTTCTCTTCCTCGTCCCATTTGATGTCGAGCTTTACCTCGCCATCGCAGTCCTTGGTCTTGAGCACGGTGAGCTCGAAGGGGATCGCACCGCCGCGATGTAGCGGGATTTCCAGCTCACCCTTTTCGTAGGTGCCGGCGGAGGCAGGGGTCGTCTGATGATTGTGCGTTGCGTAGCTGCCAGTCGACGCGAACGCCGTGGCGATGCCCACGCTCAGCCCCATCATCAGGCCGAGTCTCTTTCGCTTCCGTGTGGAAGCGTTTGCTTCGACTGTCTTCATGCCACCTCCGCTGCTGCCTAAGAGCCTGTCTTCTATCTACGTGAGCCGGTGCTCAGATCTTCGCGCTCATGACGCAAGAACCGAGAAAGCGAGTCTGATGCACCGCGGCCAAGGTTCGTTTCGCCCGCCCGCAAATACCCACGAAAGCGAGCTTTGGAGCGCAAGCTCGCTGCTCGGTGGAACTGCCTGAGAGTGTTTCCACATGAGTATTCGCGATGCGTCTGCGAACGCTGGACGGAATCGAGAGGGTCCGAGAGAGGAACGGAGGGGTACCCGCTCCTGATTTCGTGCAGCTCCCGCCGAGCAACTGGCTGGCGGGAAACGCCCGAGCATCTGATGTCTCATACAGCGGCGTAGGAGGTCAAACCGTTTTCCTGTTGGAACAAAAGATTGCTCCCACGCTATCCCACCCTGACCGCACCCTCTTACCTGTGCCTTACCTGTTCACCTGACTCTTCACCTGACTCTTCACCTGACGGTTCATCTGACTGTTCAGGAGGCGCCGTCAGGAGCGCCGCCAGCGGTGTCGTCTTCGACGCCGCGCGGCAACCAACGAACGGCAGGGTGGTGTGCAGGTCTGCAGATCGAAAGACCCAGACACATCCAACGATGATCCCCTGGCCGACCTGTCTGGAGCCGGAAAGAACGTAGGTGCAGAGCGTGCGAACCGGTAGCTGGTTCGGGAGTTCGCGTTTGCATCCCGCCTCGTTCAAGCTCCTCGACAGATCGCAGATCCAGCTGTTTTTTGGGGGTGAGGGGACCGAACTTGCGGGCACAAGCCCTGCCGGCGCAGCACTGAGTGCACCGGATCCACGGCCGAACCGAGTGCTGCGTGAGCCTGACGTTCGTTTGGTGATGCTCGAGACGCGTCGGTGAACACCGCGCCACGAACGTCGTTGGATGGTGCATTCGGAGAACGCTTATACAAGTCGCCTCAGTCCCCAGGCGCTGCATCCACTGGAACCGCGCGGCAACACGTTCAGCGTTTTCATGGTCAGCGGAACACGCCTCTGACGCGACGCGGCCTGGACCGGACGTAGGGCTCCGTGTCTGGGCTCCGTGTCTGGGCTCCGTGTCTGGGCTCCGTGTCTGGGCTCCGTGTCTGGGCTCCGTGTGCGCTTCCCTGGAGTGTTTCCGCGCTGGATACCGCTCGTCGGAGTGGCGGGTTTGCCCGCTGGCCACGTAAAGAAGAAGGGCACCCACGAAACGAACACGGGGCCGACCTCCCGCGGGCGCAAGGAACGCCCGGCGGGAAGCTGGCCCCGTGTTCTTTGGCGGCGCTCGAGGACGGTGAAGCCCCGAGTCGGCTCATGTGGTTGGGTGTGAGCTAGGCGTGGCGACCCTTGGCGAGCAGCGTCTGTAGCTTGTTCTCGGAGTAGCCGAACGCCTTGCCCAGCGCCCGCACGGCGAGTCCCTGCTTCTCACCAATGCCGCCATCTTTCCAGGCTACGGCGCTCGCGACCACGAACACACCATCGCGTAGTCCTTCGTCTTCCAACGTGCCCGCGATCGCTTCGAAGCGCGCGTCTCGCCCCTCGGACTCCAGCCCCTCGCCAGCGTACTCCAGCATGCCCGCGATCGCGTCTTGATCGACGTCGCCCTCGGTCAGCTTGAGGAAACCCTCGATCAACGTATGAGTCTCGTTCTCGCTCAGGGAGCCGTCGGCTACGGCCACGATGTATGCGGCTTCGACCATCGCTCCCAAGATTGCCAAACCCTCCGAGTCGGCTTGAGCTGCGCGCTCCGCTGCAAGCGCCGCCTGTACCTCGTCCATGCCGTCCAACGCGTTCTCGATGTCGCTCATGAGTCCTCCTGAGCGTTTTCAAGTACACCATCCTCGGCAAGGGGTCAGCGGTGTTCGCGCCGAGGGGTGAGCCCCCGCCAATTTGCGTCGGTTCTCTCGCCGCGCAGCGCCGTCCGAGCGCCCTCGCGGAGCGCCGTCCGAGCGCCCTCGCGGAGCGCCGTTCGAGCGCACCAGCAGCGGTCGTTGGAGTGCGGGGTCGGTCGCCGGTGTTTTCCCAGGGTGCGTTTGAGCGAAGGACCCGGACAAGCGCGGGGCCGGTCCGGGCAGGCCGGCCGTCACTCTGGGCCAGCGCGTGGCGCTAGGATCTCGTCAGCGAGATCTCCACGCGGGAAACCCGCGCAGGCGGCGGGGCTGCTGGGATGTGTGAAGCAACAAAAAGCGAACGGGGTGTTCCGTGCGGAACACCCCGTTCAATGGGTTTGGTTCGGCGAGTGTCAGTTGCCGGTGCCGCCGGTCGCGCCGCCGGTGCCGCCGGTCGAGCCGCCGGTGCCGCCAGTCGAGCCGCCGGTGCCGCCAGTCGAGCCGCCGGAGCCGCCGTCGCCCGCGGAGCCGCCGTCGCCCGCGGAGCCGCCGTCGCCTGCGGAGCCGCCGTCGCCCGCGGAGCCGCCGTTACCCGCGGAGCCGCCGTTACCCGCGGAGCCGCCGTCGCCGGCAGTCGCGCCGGTGCCGCCGGAGCCACCGCCATCGTCGTCGTCGCTACAGCCGACCATGGCCAGAGCGCCGGCGCAGAGCAGGAGTGCCCCGATGTTGAAAAGCTTGTTCTTCATGTTTTAGTCTACTCCGTGTGGAAATTGTGCTCGAGCATCGTTGCCTCTGCCGAGCGAACCGTTCGCACTTGCAGTGTTGCGCCAGTGCGAAGCGTTCTCTGTTGATCGCGCCTCCACGGGCGCTCTCTCATCGAGGTGAACCCCGGGACCAGCCCGAGCGCTCAAAGGGTTCTGCCAGCAATATGCCAACAGCCTCGACGTGTGTACTTTAGCGCAGCCTGACCAATTGAACCGCACAAGGTCAACTCGTTGGCAGCTTTTTTCGGCTGCAATACATGAGCGCTCGTTTCCTTGAGGCGCCGCGAGCAGTGCCGTGCGGATTCCAGCTATGACATTGCTGTCAGACCTCCCCTGCGCACCGGTGGTCGGGCTCGATCACCGATTGGGGCTCGCGTTTCGAGTTTTTGGGCTCGCGTTTTTCCCTGGGGGCGCCGCGAGCGCCGCTTTAGTGCTCGGTTTCCGGAATATCGTTGCCTATCGTCGGTTCTGGAGGGCCGAGCAGAGGTGCGTTCAGAGCCGCCTCCGGCTGAGCCGCAGCCGGG
>JAUILJ010000455.1 GCA_030433055.1 Polyangia bacterium | reverse complement strand
ATCCCTTCTTCCGCTCTATTGAACGAAAGCCCCTTCGGGGGCTTTGTTCGTTTGTCAGGGTTCTCTGACCTCGGCAGCACGAGCAGCCCTTGTAGCGCTCCTTGGCTCAGCGGCTCATGTCGGTGGACGCATCCTGAGGAGGCGCGTTTCACACACCGTTCCCGGGAACATCTCCTCGTGGATACGGATCTCGGGCAAGGTTAGAGCTTCGAAGGCTGGAGGTACGCTGCGCGACCTCAGTGACCGGCGCTCGACAGCTCGGCACGATCCCATATCGCGTCGAGCTGTGATTCGTTCCGCGAGCGGGGCTCCGGATCGAGGTGCTGGAGACGACCAAGAGGTGGTTTCGCAGGCCGCGGGCCACGCCGACGGAGCGCCTGGGTGTTCTGGAACGAGAAACGCGCCACTTCATGGCGGAGAACACCCGCGAGTTCCTGGGTGCGCCCGTTTCCGAGAGCGTCACGCTGAAGGCGGAGCAAGCTCGGGCTCCTACGCATCGTCCGTTCAGCTAAACTGTTTCCGCGTGGTTTGTTGGCGCTGCTCGGGGCCTTGATTTCCTGCGCTCACCAATCCCGCCTGCAGGGGCCACGATCGCCGAGCACACGTTTGCCACACAAGCCCCCCTTCTATGGCGGCACGGTCCCCTGTAGTCTGAAGCCAGGAGGCGAGCCGGAACGCGGCTGAAACTCGGATGAAACGTGACTCGATGGCAAAAGCAGAGGAGGTGAAGGTCCCCATCTTCTCGAACTACGAAACCCTGTCCGGCGCCTACGACGAACTCTTCGAGTCCCGTGGTCAGGCGTGGCCCACCATCGCGCCTGTGATCGCTGGCCTCGAAGGCCTGGGCGCAGCACGCATGGAGCGGCGGCAACGGCTGGCGGACAACACGTTCCTCAAGGGAGGCGTCACGTTCTCCGTCTACTCGGACAACCGAGGGGGTGAGCGCATCTTCCCCTTCGACCTCATCCCACGCGTCGTGACGGCGGAGGACTGGGAAGACGTCGAGCGCGGCTTGCTCCAGCGAGTCACGGCGCTGAACCACTTCCTGACCGACGTGTACGGTGAGGGTCGTATCCTCAAGGAGAAGGTCGTACCAGCCGAGCTGGTCCACGGAGGCACTGGGTACCTCAAGCAGGTTCACGGCATTCGACCGCGTGGGGACGTCTACGTGCACATCGCGGGCATTGACCTGGTGCGCGATGGCCAGGGGCGCTTCTTGGTGCTGGAGGACAACCTGCGCTGTCCGTCCGGCGTGTCCTACGTGCTCTCGAACCGCAACGTGCTCAAGAAGGTCCTGCCCAAGATGTTCCGCACGGCAAGTGTTCGGAACGTGGATGAGTATCCCACCCGTCTGCGCGAGCGTCTGAGCGAACTGGCCCCGCCCGGCGACGGATCGCCCCGCGTGGTGGTGCTGACCCCGGGAGCCTTCAACTCGGCTTACTTCGAGCACGGGTTCCTCGCGCGCAGGATGGGCGTCGACCTGGTTCAGGCTAGCGACCTGTTCGTACATGACGACAGGGTCTACGTGAAGACGACCCGCGGAGCTGAGCCCGTCGGCGTGATCTACCGGAGAATCGACGACGAGTTCGTGGACCCCGAGGTGTTCCGGCCTGACAGCCTGCTCGGCGTCCCCGGTTTGGTCCGGGCGTACGCGAAGGGCAACGTCACCCTGGCGAACGCGATCGGCAACGGAGTCGCCGACGACAAGGCGGTGTACCCCTACGTCCCTGCGATGATCCGCTTCTACCTCGACGAGGAACCCATCCTCGGCCAGGTCGAGACCTACTTCTGTGGCGAAAAGAGCCACCAGAGCCACGTGCTGGAGAACCTCAGCAAGATGGTCGTCAAGGCTGTCGACGCCTCTGGTGGGTATGGGATGCTGATTGGCCCCCGCTCCACCGCAGAACAGATCGCGGAGTTCCGCGAGCGCATCAAGAACAAACCCCGCGGATACATCGCACAGCCAGTGGTTGAGCTGTCGACGTGTCCGACCTGGCTCGACGGCAAGGCCAGGCCGCGACGGGTGGACCTGAGGCCCTTCATCCTGACAGGCAAGAGCAGCTGGGTGCTCCCTGGAGGGCTCACGCGCGTGGCGCTGGTCGAAGGTAGCTACGTGGTCAACAGCAGCCAAGGGGGCGGCTCGAAGGACACGTGGGTGCTGGGGAGTCATGGGGACTCGCACAGCAGCAAACACCCCATCGAGAGCGCTCCCCTCGCCTCCACGCCCAACTCGAACGGAGGCGAACAGTGATCTCCCGGGTCGCAGAGACATGTTTCTGGCTGGGCCGTCAGGTGGAACGCGCCGAGAACCTCGCGCGCTTGCTCAGCGTGAACCAGTCCTTCGTGCTCGACGTGGAGCTCGAAGGTCTGCAGCGCTGGCACCCGGTCATCGTCGTCAGCGGGGAGCTACCTCGCTTCCGCGAACGTTTCCCTGAGGAAGCTATCTTGGATGGAGAGGTAGTGCAGCGCTACCTGACCTGGGACCAGGAGAATCCAGTGGCGCTCGTGAGCGCCGCCTATTGGTCGAGAGAGAACGCGCGCACCATTCGCGAGGTGATCAGCCTCGAGCTGTGGGAGGCGCTCAACGAGTTCTGGCACTGGCTGATGGATGGTCCTGGAAAGCGCCTCTACCGCTCGGATCGCGAAGCGTTCTACAACCGCTTCAAGGAGATGGCGGCGCTGACTCACGGCGTCGCTAGCGCGACCATGCTCCACGAAGAGCCCCTGACGTTCATGCAATTGGGCTGGCACCTAGAGCGCGCCCAGCAGACGGCGCGCATCGTGGACATCAAGTACCACACGCTGGGACCGACCCAGGCCAGGGAGACACCGATCGAAGCCGCTCAGTGGCTCGCCCTGCTGCGCTCTTGCTCTGCCACCGAGCCATTCTACAAGTGTCATCGAAACCCACCGAACGGACTGGAAATCGTCGACTTCCTGCTGCGCTACCCGACGTTTCCGCGTTCCATCCTGTACTCGCTCAAGGCTGCTCAGGTCGATCTCCAGCGCATCCGCACGGCGACGCCCACTCGAGGTGAAGAATGTGAGGAGCGGGTCCAGAAGCTGATGGACTTCCTCACCGCGGGCAGCGCCGAGGATCTCGCGGGTGGCGGCGTCCACGATGCCCTGACCCGTGTGGTCGACGAAACGTCGGAAATCTGCAACGCGCTCCACGCGATCTACTTCGATCCGAGCATGCCGGAGGCTCCTGCAGCTCAGTAGCGACCTACGCCGCCACACCTCGGCTCCAACGCGCGGCGTCAGCAGATCACCTGGCGTTTTGCCGTAGAAAGTCCACAAACCGAGCGCCAGGCTCGGGAAGTGAAGCGTTCCGCCGAGGCCGCTGGGCGCAAATGCGCCGGGACGCAGCGCGTCTGGCGTTGGCTTGTGTCTCGAACGCAAGCTAAACGTGTCGCTTGGAATCGATCGTCGCGCCTCTAGGGGCGCGAATCGCCGTGGAGCGACCCACGGCGCGCCTCTCCCCCCGAACACGCGCACCAGCCCCAGCTCCACGAACATGGACGACTCGCCCCACTCGACTCACCTCCTTGGCTTGTCATTCGATAGCCCCGCCTCTCCTGGGCTCGCGCTGCATCGCCCAAAGGAGAGCGACGCGCTGCAGGTGCCCGGCTGGGGCATTGGCTGGTACCCGCCCGATGAGGTCGCTGGCGTCGTGGTCAAGGAGCCCGAGCCACGGGACGAGGAGTCGTTTCGCTCGCTGGTCGATGGCTGGCAGCGCTTTCGATCGCCCACTTTCGTCTGCCACCTGCGCGGCACGACCAAGCGCGTGAACCAAGCAGACGCGCAGCCCTTCGTGCGAACCCACGGGGCGCGCGACTGGCTGTTTGCTCATCAAGGGACGCTGAGTCAGAGCGAACTGCGGGCGCTGTCCCTGGGTTTCCGCCCGGTATTCGAACCCGTGGGGCTGAGCGACTCGGAGCGGGCGTTCTGCTGGCTGCTCACGCAGATCCGCGCGCAAGGCTGCCGCACGATCGGTGATCTGGACCTGCTGGAAGTGCGTCGGTGGATGCGTGATCTGAACGATCTGGGCAGCGCGAACTTCCTGCTCTCCGACGGGATGGATCTGCTCGCCTACGCCGACGTCCAGGGCTTCAAGAACCCGTACTTCGCCCGCATCTTGCCTCCCCACGATGACGTCACGCTGTCCAACAGCGTGTTGGACCTCGAAGTAGACAACCCGCTCGACTCCTCGCGGACGCTCACCGTCATCGCGACACGCCCCTTGTCGGACACCGGGTGGCGACAAATCCCTCGAGGCGAGCTGATCGTCGTCCGGCGTGGTGTGGTGCTCTTCGAGAGTTCGCAGTTCCCCCAGGATCAAAGCAGCTCGCAACACATCGGGCCGAGTCAGGGCTTCGGTCCGATGCAGCAACCACCTCCAGGGCCTCGCGGCGCCCCGAGCGGAGCGCCTCAGATCGCGCAGACCAGGCTGACGGCAGCGAGCGAGGGGATCCCAGATCGCGACGGCAGCGGGCTGCACCGAGTGAGTCAGTCGGCGCCCGCCGAAGCAACGCCGAACGTCGCCCCAGCTTCCGTTCCCGCGCCGCGACCGGAGTGGGTGACGATGCGAGTGCGCCACCTCACCGCGTACAGCTACCAGGAGCCCGTGGAGCTGAGCTCCCACGTCTTGCGCCTCAGCCCGGTCCAGGACGCCGATCAGCGCGTGCTCGAGCACCGCCTCGAGGTGGAGCCGACCACCTTGAGCAGCGACTACGAGGATGTGTTCGGCAACCGCTCGCGGCGCATGCGCCTCGAGAAGCCCTACACCAAGCTCAGCCTGCTGAGTGAGTCCATCGTGCAGGTGCGCCAGCCACCCGTGCTGCACTCGCCCCGCAGGCGCATGACCATTCCGCTGGTGTGGATGCCCTGGCAACGCCAGATGATGCTGCCGTACTTGTTGCCGATGGAGCTCCCGGAGACCCAGCTGCGGGAGCTCTCGGAGTTCGCGATGAGCTTCGCGGAGCGTCAGGATTTCGATCTCGTGGAGACGCTGGTCGACATGAACCAGACCATCTACAAGGACTTCTCGTACGTGCAGGGCGCGACCAGCATCGAGAGCACGCCTTTCGACGTCTACACCAAGCGCCGCGGGGTGTGCCAAGACTTTGCCAACCTCTTCATCTGCCTCGCCCGCCTCCTGAACATTGCCGCACGGTACCGGGTCGGCTACATCTATACGGGCGCCGACTACACGAACCAGGTTCAATCCGAGGCGTCCCACGCCTGGGTCGAGCTGTACCTCCCGTGGACCGGCTGGCGTGGGTTCGATCCCACCAATGGCATCCTCGCGGGGACCGACCACGTGCGCGTGGCGTGCGGACGAAACTACCGTGACGCGACTCCCACCTCCGGCACGCTCTACAAGGGCGGCGGAGGTGAGCGGCTCTCGGTGTCCGTGCGTGTCGAGCCCATCGACTGGCCAGAAGGCTGAGCCAGGCGCCCGTCGCCTGTGACAGTTGGTTGTTTGGTGGAGGCGGTGCTCGGTTTCACAGGGAAACGACCAAACACCCGTTTTTGTCACGCCGCGGCGCTGGGACCAGCGCTCGTGCGACGCAGTGTCACCAGCAACCAGCGTTCGAAACAACTTGAGACAATCCACGCACCACTCGGGCCCCAGCGATTTACAGCGCCCCGGTTCCGGTTCCACTGCGAGCGTTCTCGTACGCAAATCGTCAGCAGGCTCGCTTGTCCACGGGAGAAGTTGCTCGCCATAGTGACCGGATGCAGCACCCTCCCCGGGTCACCCAGCTCTGGAACTGGCTGCCTGCGTTTCGCGCCGTGGCGGAGACCCAGCACCTACCCAGCGCGAGCAGCGCCGCACACCTCAGCCCTTCTGCCCTCTCGCGCGCGGTCAAGCAGCTCGAAGACGAGCTGGGCGTCGAGCTGTTCAAGCGCGTAGGCCGCGCGTTGGTGCTGAGCCCCGCAGGCGAAGATCTGCTGCGCGCGGTGCGCGAGGCGATGCAGCGGGTGGAAGAGGGCGTGCGGCTGGCAACCGACGACTGCTTCTCGGGCACGCTGAGGCTCTCTGCCGCGAGCCCGCTGATGGCGACGTTCGTGCTTCCGGCTCTGGCCAGGGTGCGTGAACAGCACCCGCGCCTGGTCCCGGATCTGATCGAACTCGGCGCAGAGGCCACCCGAGATGCGCTGCTGAGCGGCTCGCTCGACCTCGCCATCGTGGACACGACGGAGCAGGAGCCGGGGCTCCACGTCACCTGCCTCGGCGTGATCACACGAGGCGTCTACTGTGGCGAGGGCCACCCACTCTACAGCGATCCGGAGCCTACGCTGGAGAAGCTGCTGAGCCACCACTTCGTCGCGCCGAGCAACGCGACGGAAGAGCACTGGCCGCAGCAGTACCAGCGACAGATCGCCATGCGCACTCAGCGCGTCGACCTCGCTCTGAGGATCTGCGCCGATGGCGAGCTGCTCAGTTTGCTGCCCGATCTGGTGGCCCAGGTGTACTCCGGGCCCGGCAGCCTGCACCGCATTCCGTTGGAGCTGTGCGAGCCGACGGCGCTGTACGCCGTACAGCGGGCCTCTGCAGGTGAGCTCGCGCGCCAGCGCACACGGAGCGAGCCCCCGGCGAGCAGCAGCCGGCCCAGCGTGCCTCGACCCACCCCGCGGAAACAAGACGCGCCTTCGGAAGTAGGCGCGGTCTCCGTGGTCCTGGCGGCGATCCTG
>JAUILJ010000454.1 GCA_030433055.1 Polyangia bacterium | reverse complement strand
CTCCTCTTCCTCGTCGACAGCATGTTTCCTCGCGAAAATACACTCAGCCTCCTACGGCCGCGGCTTGCTGTTCGTCCAGGCTACGCCTCACCTCGTCCATGTCCAGCTCCTTCACTTTCTCGATCAGCTTGTCGAGCGCGCCGGCAGGAACCATGCCCGGTTGATTGGCTAACAACACGCCGTCTCGAAGCACCATCAAGGTCGGGATGGCGCGGATCTGAAAGGCGCCCGCCAGACCACGCTGGGCCTCGGTGTCGACTTTGCCAAACTTGACGTCGGGGTGCCGCTCGGCTGCCGCTTCGAACACCGGCGCGAACATGCGGCAAGGGCCGCACCATTCCGCCCAGAAGTCCAAGAGCACGACGCCCTGCTTCACGGTCTCGTCGAAGTTCTGCTCAGTCACCTCTATCGTCGCCATCGGGGCCTCCATCAAGATCTGGCCGCCGCAAGCAAGCGGTCGGCGTTTTCTGCGTTGTATGGGTGAGAGCCGACCGAACACGAAAGGGTTCAATCGCTCCCGGCTAGGGCCTCCCCGAGAGCGACGCGTACGGCTGCTTGAACCGCTTCGGGCACCGGGAAGTTCGGGGCCGCGGTGCGGCACATCGCGAGGCTTTGCTTCAGCGAGTCGCAGGTCGTACGACAGCGAGCACAGCTCTCCAGGTGTTGCTCCATCTTCTGACACGTCTCTCGACTGATCTCGTCCTCGAGGTGCTGGGAGAACAACGCCAGGACGTCTGGGCAACTCGGCAGCGGACTGTCGCTCGGCTCGTCCTGCAACAGCGGCAGCATATCATTCCTCACGGCAATTCTGGCCCGATGCAGGCGACTCTTCACTGCCTGCACGCTGATCTCCAGGATCTCGGAGACTTCCTTGGCGCTCAGGCCCTCCACGTCCCGCAACACCAGGACCTCCCGATACATCGGCTCCAGGCTGCCGATGGCGCGCTCCAGCGCCTCCTGGATCTGCCTGCCGGCGGCGGCCTCTTCGGGCTGCATCGCCGAGTCCGCGATGGCGCTCACCTGCTCACCGACCTCGGTGTTCAGCGAGCGCTCCGGCTCGGGCGCGAACTTGGAGCGCCGACGCTTCTTGATACAGAAGCTCCTCGCGATGCTGTAGAGCCAGGTGGAAATCGAAGACGCTCCGCGAAAGTCTCGTACACCTCGGGCCGTGGCGATCAAGGTCTCCTGCAGCACATCCTTGGCATCTTCGGGGTCACGGCACATGCGCATGCCGAAGCGATACACCTGGTTCTGGTAGCGCTCGAGCAGCGCGTCCAAGGCCGCAGAGTCGCCTCCCTTGGCCGCCTGCAAGAGCGCGTCATCGGTGTCGTCCATCGAAGGGATAACCTTGCGCCGCCGCGCTCGAATTACAAGGGGCCGTCACGTCGCTGGGAGTGCGATGAAGAACGTTGCGCCGCGTCCCAGTTCAGACTCGACCCAGAGCCGTCCCCCGTGGCGCTCCACCACCCGCTTCACGATGGCGAGTCCAATCCCAGTGCCTGGATAGGCCTCGCGCCCGTGGAGTCGCTGGAAGACCTCGAAGATGCGCGCGCTGTGCGCCGGGTCGATCCCGATCCCGTTGTCGGAGACAGAAATTACCCACTCCTGTTCGTTCTTCTCCGCGTGGATCGTCACCACGGGGCTCGTCCCCGGGGAGACATACTTGATCGCGTTGCCGATCAGGTTCGTGAATAGCTGTCTGAGCTGGGCGGCATCTCCGACCAGCGTGGGGAGCTCACCCCGCTGGACTTGGGCTCCGCTCGACTCGATGCCGGCCGCGAGCTGCTGCAAGGCGTCGTCAACCAGTTCGTTCAGGTCCGTCGCGGTGGCGGGCTTCGCGTCGGACTGGAGTCGAGAGTAGACCAGCAGATCATCGATCAAGCGACGCATCCGCACGGCGCCATCGGTGGCGTAGGCGATGTACTTGTCAGCCTTCTCATCCAGCTTGCCCTCGTAGCGCTCCGCGAGCAGCTCCGTGTACATCGCCACCATCCGCAGCGGTTCTTGCAGGTCGTGCGACGCCACATAGGCGAAGCGCTCCAGATCCGCGTTCGAGCGTGCGAGCTCTTGGTTGGCTCGCTGCAGCTCCTGCTCGGTGCGTCGGCGTTGGGTGACGTCGGCGAACACGGTCACCACGCCGAGCTCTGTCTCGCTGACGATGGGCCTCGCCGAGAACGTGAAGATCGCGTCCTCGTCGCCTCCCATCGGGCGCACGAGGACATCCCGGTCCGTGTGCTCCTGCTTTTCATGCAGCACCACGTTCCGCGCTTCGTCCGCTCCCAGAGCGGTCCCGGTCTCGGGTTGCCGAAACTGGTATCGCTCGCTCCATTCCCCCACGGCAACGCTCGAAGCGCTTTCACCCAGCAGGGTTTGGCTCGCCGCGTTCGCCATCACCACGTTGCCCTCGGTATCCACCACGACGACGCCTACGCCCAGGCTTGCGAGCACCGCCTCGAGCTTTGCCTTCTCCTCGGCCAACTCGCGAGTACGCGCTGCGACTTCGCGCTCGAGGCTCTCGGGGGTGCGCAGCGTGAGCGCCCGGGGCACCACCGGGATCAGCGCCACGACCGTTCCCCAGGAAACCACAGCCGTGATCAGCTTGACCACTCCATCGAGACGGTAGACCGGATGCCAGAAGATGATGGCCTCGATCAGATGCACCGTGCCGCACGACGCAATGAAGCCAACGAACAACCAGAAGATCCGCGGAAACGGAATATCCTTGCGCTTGAGCACGAACGTCGCGAGCACGCACGGGATCGCCATGTACGCCGCGAAGATGCTCAGATCCGAGAGGATATGCAGCCAGCCGTGGCCGTCGCTCCAGCGCCCGCAGTGCCAGCGGGCTGGAAAGTCATCGGTGTCGAACAGCTTGAGCAAAAACTCGAGCATGGGTCCCCTCCTGGATCCCGCGCTGACTCGCGGTCTCGGCGTCCTGGGTGCGGCGCGCTCGCCGCGAGCCTCGCGTGCTGGCGTGGCTCGACCGGCCCATTGGCCGGAAGCAGAATTCGGTGATGTTTCAGAAGCGTATCGGTATGCGAACTTAGCGGCTGAAGGACGATACCGTTACGGCGGAATTGGGCCCTGAGCTTGCGAGTCCGCCCTGAAGCCGTTATCAACGATGCCCAGCAATGGTTGCTGCTGCAATCATTGCCCAACTAACCATCCGCCCCTGGCTCCGCGCAGCAGGGTCGCGGAAGAAGGAGCATTATTGGGTGTCGAGCAAGATTGAAGCGGTGAATAGGCGCGGCGGGGCAGTTCAGGACTTTGGCGATCAGCCGCTCTCGGTCCGTGAGACCGACCACTATCGGGAGGAGTACATTCACACCTTCGTCGACAAGTGGGATGAGCTGATCGACTGGGACGCCCGCTCGGAGTCCGAAGGTACCTTCTTCATCAACCACCTCAAGCAGCGAGGTGCGAAGAAGATCCTGGATGTCGCGACCGGCACCGGCTTCCACTCAGTGCGCCTGATCGAAGCCGGCTTCGACGTGGTGAGCGCCGACGGCAGCGCGGCGATGCTGTTCAAGGCATTCGAGAACGGCCGCCGTCGCGGTCATGTGTTGCGCACGATTCAGGCCGACTGGCGCTGGCTCAACCGCGACATCCACGGCAAGTTCGACGCGGTGGTGTGCCTCGGCAACTCGTTCACCCACCTGTTCTCCGAGAACGACCGGCGCAAGGCCCTCGCAGAGTTCTACGCGGCGCTCCGCCACGACGGCATCCTGATCCTCGATCAGCGTAACTACGACTCGATCCTCGACGACGGATACTCCAGCAAGCACACCTACTACTACTGCGGTGAGGACGTCTCGGTCAGGCCGAGCCACGTCGACGAAGGGCTCGCGCGCTTCGACTACTCATTTCCCGACGGATCCAAGTACCACCTCAACATGTATCCCCTGCGCAAGGCCTATATGCAGCGCCTGCTGGGAGAGGTCGGATTCCAGTCGGTGGAGACCTACGGAGACTTCCAGGAGACACACCGGGAGGAGCAGCCTGACTTCTTCATTCACGTCGCCGAGAAGCGCTACCGCACGACCAAGGAGGCCGAATGAGCCAGGCCTCAGGCGCGGTCGATACCGCTCGCGACTACTACAACAGTGAAGACGCCGATTCCTTCTACTCCCAGATTTGGGGGGGTGAGGACATCCATATCGGGTTGTACGAAAGCGGCGAAGACGCCATTTTCGACGCCAGCCGACGCACGGTGGCCCACATGGCGTCGCTCATCGAAGGCTTGGGCAGCGACACGAAGGTGCTCGACATCGGCTCTGGCTATGGCGGCGCGGCGCGCTACCTCGCCAAGACCTACGGCTGCCACGTCACAGCGCTGAACCTCGCAGAAGTCGAGAACCAGCGCGCGCGCAAGCTCAACCAGGAGCAAGGCCTGGCGGAGAAGATCGAGGTCATCGACGGCAGCTTCGAGAAGCTCCCCTTCCCCGACGCGAGCTTCGATGTGGTCTGGTCTCAGGACGCGATCTTGCACAGCGGCAAGCGAGCGGACGTGATCAAAGAAGTAGCTCGCGTGCTGCGCCCGAAGGGTCAGTTCATCTTCACCGACCCGATGGCTTCCGACACCTGCCCCGATGGCGTGCTGCAGCCAATCCTCGATCGGATCCACCTCGAGAGCCTTGGCTCGCCCAAGTTCTACCGTGAGGCGGCGAGCGCCAGCGGTCTCAGCGAGGTGGGTTTCGAGGAGCTCACACGGCAGCTGTCGATGCACTACGGGCGCGTCCTGCAAGAGACCGTGAAGCGAACCGATCAGCTGAAAGGCAAGGTCGCCCCCGAGTACATCGAGCGCATGAAGGCTGGCCTGCAGCGCTGGGTGGACGGTGGTGAACGGGGCTACCTCAGCTGGGGCATCTTTCGTTTCCGCAAGGCATAGCCTACGCCACTAGGAGGCTCGGGTGAGCGAGACTGCAAATCCAGTAGCGGCGCCGGAGCGCGTGCTCTCAGAGCCGCCTGAGCCGCCTGAAAAACGCAAGGGGCTGGATGTTCATCCGGTGGTGTTCTTCACTTCCGCCGCGTTGATCATCGCGATCCTGATTATCAGCGTGATCGCGACGGATGCCGTCGGTAACTTCTTCGACGCGGTCCAGCAGACCATCGTGAAGCGCATGGGCTGGTTCTACGTGATCAGCATGACGGGCTTCTTGGTCTTCGTGCTCTGGCTGATGCAGAGCCGCTTCGGCAAGATCCGGCTTGGCCCCGATGACTCCCGTCCGGAGTTCAGCACCCCCACCTGGTTCGCCATGCTGTTCAGCGCCGGCATGGGGATCGGCTTGGTGTTCTTCAGCGTCGCGGAGCCCATCCTGCACTACGACGCGCCGCCGAGCGGCGCGGGCAACGACCTCCCTGCTGCGCGCAACGCCATGGGCCTGACGTTCTTCCACTGGGGTCTGCATCCGTGGGCCGTCTACTCGATCGTGGGTCTGTCCCTCGCCTACTTCGGCTTTCGGCGGGGCTTGCCGCTCTCGATGCGCTCTGTCTTCTTCCCCATCCTGGGGCAGCGGGTGCACGGCCGCCTGGGTGACGTGGTCGATATCCTGTCCATCGTCAGCACCCTGTTCGGGGTCGCGACGTCCCTCGGGCTCGGAGCCATGCAGGTGAACGCGGGGCTGCACCACGTGTTCGGGCTCAACCAGTCGATGGTGGTCCAGATCGTGATCATCGCCATCATCACCGCCCTGGCCACGGCGTCGGTCGTCTCCGGGCTGGACGTGGGGATCCGGCGCCTCAGCGAGGGCAACATGCTGATCGCGCTCGCGCTGTTGATCTTCGTGTTCGTGATGGGACCGACCACGTTCCTGATGAACGCCTTCGTGGAGAACGTCGGGAGCTACTTGCAGCGCCTCCCCACGAACTCGTTCTGGACCGGCGCCTTCGAGGGTCCCCAGAAGCGCGCCTGGCTCGGCAACTGGACGGTCTTTTACTGGGCTTGGTGGATCGCGTGGTCGCCCTTCGTCGGCATGTTCATCGCCCGCATCTCTCGCGGACGCACGATCCGGGAGTTTCTGACGGCAGTGCTGCTCGGCCCCACGATCGCGGGCTTCGTTTGGCTGACCATCTTCGGTGACACAGCGCTGCACCAAGAGGTGTATCAGCATGGTGGGATCGTCGACGCCGTGGGTGAGAGCATCCCCACCGCGGTGTTCGTGCTGCTCGAGAAGTACCCGCTCGCGTCGGTAACAGGCGTGCTCTGCACGCTGTGCATCATCCTGTTCTTCGTGACATCGTCGGACTCAGCGTCCCTGGTAGTCGACACAATCGCTTCCGGAGGGAAAGAAGACCCGCCAATCCCACAGCGAGTC
Organism: Polyangia bacterium; assembly: GCA_030433055.1. GTDB lineage: Bacteria > Myxococcota_A > Polyangia > Polyangiales > Polyangiaceae > JAHBVY01. Next base: position 389 of record JAUILJ010000454.1, on the reverse strand, counting down.
TTCTGGGCGGTGCTCGAGGGTGTGGTCGCAGCGACATTGCTGTTCGCCGGCGGGCTGTTGGCGCTGCAAACCGCCGCGATCACCACCGCGCTGCCGCTGTGCGCCCTGATCATCGTGATGTGTTTTGCCTTGGTCAAAGGCCTGCGGAACGACACCAAGGCCATGCTCGCCAAGGCGCAGTCCAGCGCTGCGACCGCCCCGGTCGAGCCGGGTTCACCCGAGGGCCTGGCCGGCGAGCCCGCCAGCTAGCCCGGAGCCCCCAGTACCGTCCGCAACCTCTCACTCGAGCGCGTCGGACTGCTTGATGTCTTCACCGGGGACGAGCAGCGGAGCGGCGTCGAGCTGGGTCGCGGCGATCAGCTCGCTGATGCGCCGTAGAGCACCGAGCA
>JAUILJ010000453.1 GCA_030433055.1 Polyangia bacterium | reverse complement strand
CCCCTGTCCCTGCCCCTGTCCCTGCCCCTGCCGCTGCCCCTGCCCCTACCCCTCCACCTGAATCCGCCCCGCAACCTCACCCCACTGCGCTCCGCTGCCCGCATGGCCCGCGGCCTCCGACAGCTGGGCAATGAAACGCGAGCACGCAAGCTCGCCGCGGCGGTCCTCGGCTTCCCTGGCGTACGCCAAGCCGCTCAGCGCCTCGAGCAGCGCTTCGGCGCCTCGGCCAGCAGCTCCGAGCCCAATCGCGTGAGCAAGTGCCGCGCGGCAACGATCGCCGTTCGCCTGACTGGTCGCAGACTCTGCGGCACGGCGCAGCGTGCCCAGTGCCTCCAGCGCGTCTCCCTTGCCCAGCTTGACAAGGGCATCCAGGCGATCGGCAAGCGCCAGGTGACGCTTGGCCACGCGCAGCTCCGCGGCTAGCTTGGACACACCCGCCCAGTCTCCGCGACGCATCAGCTCGGTCGCCTTGAACGCCAGCTCGTTGCGCACGCCGGTGCTCGGCTCCTCGGTAGCTAGCTCGAGATCTTCGTCAGGGATGATGGAGATCGGCTTCTGAGCCCTCATCTCGCCGCTCGGGCGCGGGGGAAGCGGCGGGGGACCAGGGCGAGGCGGGCGCCGCACACCGGGCGCAGACAGGGGCCCCGCCGCGGCGAAAGCCAACACGTCAGCCCCTGGCAGCTTCGGAGATGCGATGCGCCCCGGCAGCTTGGGGGGCCGCGGGATCTGCGGGGGTGGCGGCGGGCGGGAATCCGAAGGCAGCGCGCTGAGCGGGATGCGCTGGTGCTCGTTAAACAGATCCACGGGAAAGACGCTCGAGGACAGCCCGCGACCGCTGAGCAAGCTCGGGTCCTTCGTATCGCAGAACGCCTCGAGCGCATCCGCCGTGTCCCCCAAATCCACGGCGCGCGCGGACGCCGCGGCGCGGCGTGCCATGCGGGCCGCGCTCTCGAAGTCACCTCCAAGCATGGCGTGAGCGGACGCGCTCGCAGCGCACAGCGGGCGGTTGTTGTTTGCGAGCACGACCGCGGCGGCGCGGTGCCACGCGGCAATACGTGGAGTGCTGAGCTGACTCACGATCGCTTCCCGGTGACTGGCGCTCGGCAAGCACAGGAGCTCCGGCGAGGGACGGCGCAGCCAGCGGCTCGCTTCGAGCACCCGCACCACCTTGTCGAACTCGATCTGCACGTCGCTGGCGCGCTCGACGAGCACCCGAACGTCCGCGGAGTCCGCCTCGCCGCCCAGCACCGCGAGACCGAACAACACCGCCCGCGGTCCCGCTTCCAGGTGACGCGCTCGACCCGCGATCCAGTGCTCGGCCGGGTGAGGATCCCCGCGGCCGGCCTTGCGCCGACGAGAGACCGCTCGGTGGTCCTCCCACACCAGCTCGCCCGCCTCTAGCGCCTCGGACAGGGCCTCCGAGACAGCCAGCGGCTCCCCTCGCCCCAGCTTCGCGAAGCGCTCCGCGAGGCCGTCATCCAGCTCGCCGTTGAGCCAGGCGCGAGCCAAATCGATGGCCTCGCGGCCCTCCAGCGCCCCGAGCTTGACCTCCACGATGACGCTCAGATCCGACAGCGGCTCGGGCACCCTGGCGCCGGGATGGGCACGCACGATCAAGCGGAACGGAGTGTCCTCGATGGCTACGCGAATCGCCTCCAGGGTGTCGCTGTCGATGTCGTGTACGTCGTCGAGCAACATCGCCCCGCTAGGCCCGCGCTCCGAAGCAGGCTTGAGCCACGCCCGGAGCAGGCCGGCGCAGGAGTCGAGGTCTAGCCCCTCCCCCCCAAGCAAGCTCTCCAAGGACTCTGCGTGGACACCCTCGAGCACCGCAGGCGCCTGGCCTCGCGACCGCGCCTTGAGCAGGCCTCGGCGGAGCGCCCCAAAGGGCTCTCCCATCAAGCTCGGAGACAGGCGCAGTACACGCCCGGGCTCCAGGGTGCGCGCTAATTCCCCAAGGAACCGACTACCACCCAGGCCTCGGGCGGCCCGAACGATGCCGAGGTTGCCAGCTGGCACGAGCATCTCCCCGAGCTGGGGCCGACCGATGAGCAGCGGCGTCATCAGCTCGCTGACCATCGCCGCCAGGTCCCCTCGCCAGGGATGCTGAGTGTCCAGCATCAAACCCTTGACCCGCTCCTTGCCCAGCGCTCTGAGGCGGCGGCCGCGGGTCAGCAACTCCCCCGTGCGGATCGGGTCCAGATTCGGGTCGATCAGCACGTCGCCTTCCCGCGCGATGCGCGCAAGCGCTTCCGCGCGGACTAATGCCGGCCCCCAAGACAGCGTGTAGCCGGCGACCATCTCATCGATCGGCTCTTGTTCACCTTGCGCTATCCCGATGCCGAAGGGAACGTCGTCCGCTCCCACTTCGTCACTGGCGAACTCGATGGCGTCTTCGACAGCGTCGAAATCGAAATCGAAGGCGATCGAACGCGCAGCCCACGCCACCACGTTTCCTCCTCGGGCTGCCGCACGCTTGGTCAGCGCACGCGCAGTCTGCAGGTGGTTGGCTTGCTCAGGCAGCCGAACCTTTACCCGCTTGGAGTAGAAGCAAACGATGATGCGTTCCGACATGCTGGGCGCTTGGGTAGGTGGGGCCGATGGGGAGAACTCAGGCGGGGTTGCGTAGCTGCCTCACGTATCCACGCGAATACGCTTCTTCAGCTGCGCGAGCTCCTCGTCCACTTCGCTCGTGACGCCCCCCGCCGGTGACTTGGTGCCCGCCTCGAGGGCCCGGAACTTCGCCTCGACCTCATCGCGGCTCATCCCGCCAGGGCCGAGGTTCGGAGCGAGCGCGGCCTCGACCTCCCGCTGAGCGGCGACTGTGGCTTCTACCGCCTCGAGCTGGTCCTCCATGCGGCGGAACTCCTCGAAGGCGCCCCCGCCAACGCCTCCCTTGCTCGAGCCTTGGCCCGTTTGCACGGCCCGTGCCTGCTCGGCGCGAGCGACGATTTGCGCCTTCTTGGCGTTGACCTCTTCGAGCTTGTTCTCCATGCGCTCGAGCTCGGCCTTCATCTCGAGGGCGTTGGTGCGCTGCTGCGCGCGCAAGCCCTCGGCGCGGTCTCGCTCGGCGGAGAGACGCTTCTTCTGCGTCAGCGCCTCCCGAGCCAGCGCGTCGTCAGCGTGCTTGACCGCGAGCTCGGCGCGCTTCTCCCACTTGGCGATCTCCGCGTCCAAGTCCTCGACCTTGCGGCGCAGCTGCTTTTCCGCGGCCACGCTGCTCACGACTTCGGAGCGCGCGGCGCGAACCTGCTCGCGCATCTCGTTGAGGGTCAGATCAACGGATTTGGAGGGGTCATCGGCGCTATCCAGCAACGAGTTGAAGTTGCTGGAGATCACCTTCCCCATGCGATCGAAAATCCCCATGACCAAAACCATGCCACCGCCCTGTGGGCGGGTCCACAGTCCTGGCTACCGTTTCAGCGGTTGACGATGTGGATCGCGTGCCCCAGCGCCGCCTGGGCGGCTTCCATCATCGCCTCGCCGAGGGTCGGGTGAGGATGAATCGTTAGCCCGATATCCTCCGCGGTCGCCACCATCTCCAGGGCCAGGGCGCCCTCGCTGATCAGGTCGCTGGCGTTGGGGCCGCAGATGTGGATCCCGACCACCCGGCCCGAGTCCTGGTCCATCACGACCTTCGTGAAGCCGTCGGTCTCCCGGATGCTCATGGCGCGGGCCAACGCGGCGAAGGGGAATTTCCCGGCCTTGACCTTGAGCCCCTGCTCCTTGGCCTCGGCCTCGGTCAGTCCCACGCTGGCGATCTCCGGATCGGTGAAGATGATGGAAGGCACGGTGACCCAGTCCTTGCCGGCGCGCTTGCCGGCGAGCACCTCGGCGCAGACCTCACCCTCCTTGGTGGCCTTGTGAGCCAGCATGGGCGGGCCGCTGACGTCCCCGATGGCATACACCCCCGGGACGTTGGTCTGGCACACGTCGTTGGTCATCACGAAGCCGCGCTTGTCGATCTGCACCCCCAGCTCCTCGAGGCCGATCCCCTTGGAGCGCGGCCGCATCCCCACGGCAACGAGCACGGTGTCGCATTCGATGGTCTCTTGCACGCCACCCTCACCGCTTATCTTGACCTCGATGCTGCCGTCGGAGCGCCGAGTGTAGCCCTCGGCCTTGACACCGGTGAGCACCTTGCCCCCGTGCTTCTTGATCTTGCGCTCCACGACCTTGACGCACTCGGGGTCGGTGCCAGGCAGGATGCTCGGAGTCAACTCGACGATGGTCAGCTCAGCGCCGAATTTCTGGTACACCATGCCCAGCTCGCAGCCGATGACGCCACCGCCGATCACCACCAGGCGCTTCGGGATCTTGCGCAGGCTGACCGCCTCGCGAGCGCCTATGATCTGTTCGCCGTCGAACTCGAAGCCCGGGATTTGAATGGTCGCCGAACCGGTGGCGACGACGATGCCCCGCTTCGCGGTGAGGGTCTCCTTGCCCTTGGAGCTGGTCACCTCGACCGTGGTCTTGGATGTGATCCGCGCGGTACCCTCCACAGCGGTCGCCTTGTTGGCTTTGAGCAAGCCGCGCACGCCGCCGGTCAGCTTCTTGACCACGCCGTTCTTCCAGTCCTGCATGGTGTCGACGTCCAGCTCGACGCCGCTGACCTTGATGCCGATTTCCGCGCCAGAAAGCGCCTTCTCGTACAAATGCGCGTTGGCGATCAGCGCCTTGCTCGGAACGCAGCCCCAGTTGAGGCACACGCCGCCGTACTCCTCTTCCTCGACGCAAGCCACACTGAGCCCGAGCTGGCCCAAGCGAATGGCACACGGGTAGCCACCGGGGCCGCCCCCGATCACGATCACGTCGAACTCTCTGTTGGCCGCGTCAGTCATGGCGGCGTTGTTAGTGGCAAGCGCGGCGAGTGGCAAGCATCGGCCGAGCAGCGCAGCTAGCGCAGCGACTCAGACGACACGTCTCGACGCGTCACGACGCGCCGAGGCATGGCTGCGCGACTCAGTGCTGCTTTGGCGCGGGACCGGCAGCCCGGAGCTCCTCGAGCTGCTCGTCCAGGTGCCACGGCCGTGACGCGTAGACGTCGTCGAAAATCGACTCAGGCTGGGGTGGCCCGGCGGCCTCCACCTGCTCGATGGCGGCGGAGAGTTCCGCGCCGAAATCTGCCTCCAGACGCTCGTCGAAGGTCTCTTCCAGGATCCCCCGTGCCGCGAGGTAGCGACGCAAGCGCTCGACCGGATCCTTCTTGGCCCAGGCTTCGACCTCTTCGTTGGAGCGGTATCGCGTCGGATCGTCGCTCGTGGAGTGCGCCCCCATGCGGTACGTGACGCACTCGATGAAGCTGGGTCCCTCGCCTGCGCGGGCACGCTCCACTGCCTCGCGGATCACCTGGTAGCAGGCCAGGATGTCGTTGCCATCCACTCGCACTCCGGGCACGCCGTAGGCGTTCGCCTTGACAGCGATGGTCTCGCTCGCCGTCTGGCGCTCCGTGGGCACGCTGATCGACCAGTGGTTGTTCTGACAGATCAGCACGGCGGGCACCTTGAACACACCCGCGAAGTTAATCGCGTTGTGGAAATCCGGCTGGCTCGTGGCGCCGTCACCCATGAAGCCGACGGCAACGACTGGATCACCCTTGATCTTTGCGGCCCACGCCGCGCCCACCGCCTGGGGGATCTGCGGTCCAATGCAGCTCGACCAGGACACCTGGTTGACCTCGCGCGCGCTCATGTGGCTGGGCATCTGACGACCCTTCAGCACATCGAGCTCATTGCCGTAGACCTGCGCCAGGTATTTCACGAGCGGGAACCCGCGCACCAGCATGATGGAACTCTCACGCAGCGCAGGGAACACCCAGTCGTTTGCGCTGGTCGCGAAGCCGGTCGCGATGGGGGGCGCCTCTTGCCCGGCGCAGGAGCCGTAGAAGCCGATGCGCCCCTGGCGTTGCAGCATCACCATCCGCGTCTCCATGATGCGGATCTGGCGCATGTGGCGATACATCGCGAGCAGCTGTTCCTCGCTGAGGCTGGGTTCAACGCTCACGCTGCCGTCATCTTGCAGCACACGAAACAGGCCCAGAGCAGGATCCGCGGTCATTTGATCCGCTCTGTTAACACGACCGCGATGGCCGTGGCGAGCGCGGGATTGGGGGTGAGACGCGCTGCATCCCTCCGCGACCGGCGTCAGACCAACATCCGCACCGGATGCGCGCCGCGCCACCCATGCTCGAGCGCTGCAGCATCGCTCTCCAATCGAAGCGCCGATCGCCCTGGGCGCTCGAGCAGCAAGCTCACGCGCGCTAGCTTCGAGTTCAGGCAATCCACGCCGCCCTGGGTTGGATTCGCGTAACGGAGCCCTGCTGCTTCGTGCTGCTGAGCGTGCACCTCCACGCTGAGCCGGGCTCCGCCGTGCTCGGCGCGGAAGGCCCAGGAGGACGGCGCGCGCGCCTCCTGCCGCCGCCGCCAGTCCAGCAGCCCAAAGACGTGGCGCTGCGCGCCGAAGCGCAGCACGGCGCATCCCCCACGGCGCCCAAGCAACAGCGGGGCGCTCACCGCCTCCAGCACGCACTCGATCGCGGTGCCTCCGGTTTCCTCCCGGAACTGATTGCAGTGCAGCCAGGCGTAGTCAGGTGTGTGCCGCGAGCCCCAGTTGTGCCCCAGCATCCCGCGCCAGCCGGCCACATCGACCCGCTCACCGGCCTCCTGGTAGTGCCCATCGAAGCGCAGATCTGGATGCTGGCTCACGAGT
>JAUILJ010000452.1 GCA_030433055.1 Polyangia bacterium | reverse complement strand
GTTGTCGCCCCAGCAGCGGACCTTGCCGTCGGCAAACAGTGCGCACAGGTGCTGAGCACCTGCCGTCAAGGCGACAGGCTCGAGCGCCATGCCGCCTCCGCTGCCGCCATTGCCGGAGCCGCCAGCGCCTCCGGTGCCTCCCGCGCCTCCGGAGCCCCCACTGGAGTCATCCCCACAGCCACAAGCAAGCAATAGCGCACAGGCGCACAGGACCCATCTCATGGGCTCAGGTTAGTGAAGTCTCCCCACGGGTGCCAGTTTCGTCCAAGAGCTGAGCGCTCGTCAGTCGGCTGCCGAGCCGACTCCGCTGGAGGTATTTCCCCAAGGAAGCTGGGATTCTGTGGCTCGCGCAGCCGAGTTCGCCGATCTCGCACACTGTTCTTCCCAAGGGCCGGGAGGTTGCGTTTACACTGCATCCGTGGATCAGCCGCCCCTCGACAACCAGACCGACTTCTTCACCCACCCACAGCTACTCCTGGACAAAGACGGAGAAAAGCTGATGGTGGCGATCAAGGCGACCTGGGAGATGCCCTACGATCAGTCAGGTCCCCTCGAGCTGGCACCCGAGGACCGCATGCGGTCGCTCTGGTTCTCTGACGTGCCGTGGGGCGAACCCGAGATCCCGAGCATCGCGTATCCCAGCGACCTCTGCTTGCGCAAGCCAGGCACCGACGTGATCGTGGTTGGCACCGCCCACGCGCCAGACGGGATCGCAGTCCCTAGCTTCGACGTGCTCGTCCGCGCGGGTCACCTGCAGAAAGCGGTGAAGGTCTACGGGCTTCGCGTATGGGAAAAGAACGGCTCGGGGATCAGCGAGGCACGCCCCATCGATCAGATCCAAATGCGCTACGACTACGCGTGGGGGGGCTTCGACGACAGCGACGAGGAGGACATCGTCGAGGAAGGTCGCAATCCCGTCGGCATGGGCTGCGTGCGAGACCCAAGCGCGCTCACTCACCAACCGGCGCCCAACATCGAGGATCCGGCCCATCCCATCGTCAACTGTCGGACGGCGCCGCCGCCTGCGGGAATTGGTGGCACTGGGCGCAGCTATCTTCCGCGCCGCAAATACGCAGGTACCTACGACGACACCTGGCAGGAGCTGCGGGCACCGCTCCTGCCCAAAGATTTCGACGACCGCTACAACGTCGCCGCCTCGCCAGGGTTGTGGTCCGAGATCCCGTTTCGTGGAGGAGAGCCAGTGCAGCTCTTGAACCTGATCCCGGGGGGCGGTGTGTTGCAGTTCACCTTGCCCCTCGTCGGGGTACAGGTGGAGTTCGAAGTCGATGGCCGTGAACCGTTGATCGTGAAACCGCAGCTTGACACCGTGCTGATCGACGTGCTGGGGATTGGACCAGACAAACCCATCGCCGTCGAGATGGTGTGGCGCGCGTCGACGAAGGCCCCACGACGCATGAAGGACTCGAATACCATCGTGTCCGAGGTTCCGATCATCCCCGGGAGCTGAGTACCCATGAACACGCTATGTGTAGTCGCGGGCGTTGGCGCCCAGACCAGCCTTGGAGCAACCGCCCCTGAGACCGCGTTCGTCTACCGCACTGGTCACATTGGAATGCGGGAGTCGGCGATCCTCGACTCCATCGATGCACGGGTCACCTTGTGTACGGTGCCCACGCTGGAGCCCTGGCTGGCGGGGGATGCGCGGCTGATTCAGCTCGCCCTCCCCGCGCTCGAGGAAGCCATGGCTCAGCTCGGGGAGCACGCCAAGACCCTGCGCATCAAACTCTACCTCTGCGTGGACGAGTGGCTGGCCGCGACCGACGCGAGTGGGCTTTCCGCGGCGCAACGCGTGGCGAGCAGTTTGCTGTTCCGAGCGCGCAAGCTCGCACACGAGAACGTCACCATCGAGACGCGCATCGAGGGCCCCGCGGCGCCGGGTTTGTTCTTGGAGCAGGCGGCGAACCTGATCACCATGGGTCAGGCTGACGTCCTCATCCTCGGCGCGGTGCACTCCGACTACGATCCCGTGGTGATCCGCAACCTCGAGCAGCAAGGCCGTCTATTCTCTTCGGATCACCTCGACGGCATGATCGGGGGAGAGGGTGCGGCGTTCCTGCTTTTGACCAGCGAACGGTTGGCGCGCACGCTCGGGCTGACCGCTCACGTCGCGCTCCATAGCGTGGGTGTCGCCCATGAACGCGCGACCCCGGACAACGACGAGTCAGCATACGAGGCAGCGGGCCTCACTGTTGCCGCAAGGAAAGCGATGGAGCCAATGCTCGCCAGCAAGCTGAAGTGTGGCTGGCTGCTGGGTGACGCCACGTATGAGATGCGCGAGATCTACGAGTGGCAGTCACTGACCATACGCAGCCAGCGCGCGTTCGAGCTACCGCAGCAAGGCGACTTCCCAGCGCACCGCGTGGGGCACATGGGCGCGATGGCCCTGCCGTTGATGCTCGTCCTGGTGTTCGAGGCGTATCGTCGAGGTTATGCCCCGCACGAGCGCGTGATGCTGTACGCGGGCAGTGACGCCGGAGCACGCTCGGTGCTCATCGTGGGCCAGACCTCGGACTCCAAACGCGCGCTCGGAGAGGACGCGCCCAAGAGCATGCGTCCGGCCGGTCAGGGCTACCCACAGAGTTCTGGGCCCGCCGGCCGTGTCCGCTGAACGCAGCACATCCGAGCGCGTCGTTTTGAAGCTGGGCGTCGACGGCGACGCGATCGATGACGCTGCACGCTTCGCCGGCTGGCGACTCGTGAACATCATCCCGGGTGATACTCGCCATCCGCGGCAGTTGCTGTTCTCTGTGTTCGAAGGTGGGTGGCTGTACCTGGTCGATGACGCGAGGTTCGCACAACGCTGGTTCCAAGCCGAAGGGCCCAGGCGCGACGAGAACCTTGCGAGGGTACGTGCGTTGCTGGACTGCGAGGCTCCTGGAGCCGAGCCCCAACCGGCGGCAGCGCTTTCTCGCACGGAATCAGAAGGAGTTCTCGAAGACACCTCTGGAGGTATCCCTCGGCCCCATCGACCGCGTCTGGCAGATCACGTCCTGCCCCGGCTGCACGTGATGGGCGGCAGCGCTCACCTGCTCCTGCATGACAACCTTCGAGGAGACGCCTTGGAGCTCGAGCCCGAACAGTTCGAGTGGCTGGAGTTGGCTGACGGCACGCGTGACGAGGAGGGCCTGTGCCTCGAAGCGAGCCGACGAGGCCTGCTGCACAAGCGCTCTCAGATCCGCGACGTGCTTAGCTTGCTGCACAGTCGAGGCGAGCTCGCTGGAGGCATCCCAGGTGAACAGCAGGTCCCGCGCTTCGAAGACCGTCCCATCCGTCCACTGCCCGGGCTCGAGCTGGGCTGCGACGGCAACGGCAGCTGTTGTCGCACCTACTCCTCGATGCTGTTCGACGCGGACGAGGTCGAGGCAGCTCGAGGCATCGCGCCGCCTGGCTTGACCAAGCGACATGGCCGCGTATTCCTGCCTGCTTTCGGCGCAGATCCCTCGATTCAGGCCGTCGCCACGCGGGACGGGGAGTGCGTCTTCCTCGAGCAAGATTCGAGCTGCGCCCTGCACCCTCGCGACGCCAAGCCGCGAGGCTGCAGGACCTACCCGCTGACCCTCGTCGATGACGGCGCCGAGCTGCTCGCAGTGCCCGTCTTCGAGTGCCCGTGCGTGGAGCGCAGTTTCCTCAAGGAAATAGAAACCAGAGTTCCCAGCTTACCAAGTCATGAAGCGGGGCTACCGCCCGAACGTCCCATCACCAGGTTGCGCGACTCATTCCTCCTCCTGGAAGGCGGAGAGCAGCTGAGCCTCGAACAGCTCCGCAGCTGGAGGAGTACCGCCCTTGAAAGCATCCCCGCGGCAATGGACAGATACGACCCGCTCCACTGGCTCTGGTCGTGGGGGCAGTCTTGCGCGGCCCAGGCAATCTCAGCGCAGCGGGACGCAACGCCGTCTGGGGCGACGCCGTCTGTCCAGTTCGACGTATCGCCGCCCGCGACCTACGAAATGGCCCCGTGGGTGCAGCGCCTATTGCGCTACGCCGAGCGCCGTGTGGAGTCTGCCGCCTGGCGCGCGCCCCAAGACAGAACGCGGTGCCTCGTCGAGTGGATGCTGACGGCCAGCCAGGAACTGCTCAGCCCGCAGCGAACCGACGAGCTCCTGCGGTCAGAGCGAGGCGCCGCCCAGCACCAGGCAGGCGTGGGAGTACGTGACGTGCCAGGTGTTTGGCTATCAGTTCGCACAGGGCGATGAGCCGCTGAGGAGCGCGATCGAGCAACGCTGCGCGCGACTCTTGCTGGCTCGCGCGATGCTGGAACACTGTCCACAAGCCAGCGCGAGCGATCCGGCGCGCTGGTCACCGCTCACGGCGTTGGAGGGGCTGCTTCGCTCGGAGTCTCTCGCTGATCCTACCTCAACATGAGCCGGGTGCTTCTCCAGCTGCATTTGCCACGCTACTGTCACACCTCCATGGCGCCCGTGGACCGAGGGGCGGCATCGGGACGAGGCCCGCTGTGTTGACTTGTTCGCTAGATCCAAGCTTCCCCTGCCCGGGGGCCAAAGCATGGGCGTCGCGGGAGAGCACGAGACCCGAGAACAGATCCTCGAGCGAGCGCTCGAGGACGCCCAGCGCTGCCTGGCGGCGGGGGAGCACCACGCCGCCGGGGAGCACCTGACCCAGCTGTTGCTCGCGGAGCCATCCAACCCAGCCTACCAGACGCTGATGCGACGGCTGCTCGCTGGCCTGGAAGACCCGCTCTCTCTCGCTCCCCTCTCGAACCCCCTGGACCTGAACGTCGCCGTTCGCCACGCCTTTATCCTCGGGGAACTAGGTCAGTTCGTGAATGCCACTGGCCTGATGCTCGACGTGCTCGCGGCAGTGCCGGGCATCCCGACCTGGGTCTGGATCGCTCGCTGGCTCGAGGAGCAAGTCGGGCCCATCGACTCCAGCGCACTCGGCGCGCTGAGCCAAAAGCTGGCGCTCGCGGCGCGCACCGGCAAGGCACACCTCGGCGAACCCGGCCTTGCTCCGGTGCTGGTCATCGCAGAGGCGCTACAGCGCAAGGCCCCTCGCGACATCGAGCTCGGGCTCTTCGTGGTCACGTTGTTGCGGCGCTCGGACCGTCGAAAGCGCGCGGCAGAGATCGCGCGGCAGCTCGTCGGGGTGGAAAAGAGCTGGCGCACGCTGGTGGCGCTGGCCGCCGTCGAACGCGAACTGCTCCACATCCAGCGGGCGGCAGAGCTCCTGATCGAAGCTGCCTTGCTCGAGCCCAGTGAAGCCTCGACGTTTCTCGACCTCGGCGACATCCACCTCGACTGCGGCAACTACGTAGGCGCACGACAAGCCTACGAGCGCGCCCTGGCGATCAAGCCCGACAAGGCTTGGGCGCGATCGAGCAGCGTGCTGTGTCGCTACTTCGCGGAGGACGAGCCCGGCCACCTGGAGGCGCTGCGGGCGCTGGCTGATGCGGGCGACGCCCGCGCCCGCGATTTGCTGCGAAGACTCGAGGCGCCCCCATGGGTTGGTCACTTACCCACACCCCTCGACCCAGAGACCGTGGCGTTGGGCGCGGCGATCGAGACACTGAAGCAACACCCGTCGGAAGACACTCGGGCGGAGCCCGCGAACATCCGTCTCCACGTCTCCCAGCTTGGCGCCCCGAGCCTGCAGCTGGGTTTCATCGTCGGAGTTCAGCTGCTTGGACATCGGGCGAAGCTCTCGTTGGGCATCCAGCGTGTTCCCGAACCAGACCCAAGGGTTCCGCACGGCAATCCTCTGTTCAGCGTCTGGCGCTATGAAGGCACCACTGCGGTCGCGGCGCTGCCACCTCCCACGAGCGATATCCAGGAGGCCATCGAAGCCATCGCCTACACGCAGTACGAACTCTCCGCCTGGTGGCAGCTCGCCCAACGGCAGGCGCGCGAGCTGTCACCGACCGATGTGGGAGACCTGCTGGCGAGCTTGGTCCACATTCCGCTGCCCAAGCCACCCGAGTCCGCCGAGCTGGCCCTCGTGCTGCAGCCCATGGACTGGGTACAGCGGGTGCAGATCGCCAGCTGCCTGGTAATCGCCAACCTGGACGATGGCTGGGAAGGCTCGGTTCGGCGCGCGGCGCTCGAGTCGCTGGTGCAAGGTCCGATCGACTGGACGACGAACGCCGCGCTCGTCGCGTTGGTCGGGATCGCGCGCAATGAACCACAGCACGTCGAAGCCATCCGACCGCTCTTTGCTGCGCTCCAGGATCGCATCCCGAGAGACGGCAGCTTCAGCTGCCTGCTCCACCCGTTGACCTGTCTCTGGTCGAGCTTGCCCGGGACCTCTCCGCGGCTGCGCGGGGACCTCTGGGCGCTTCGTTACCGCGTGGAAGTAGCGGCGCAACGCGCCCAAGCAGGCAACAGCGACTGACTCAGCGCCGCGCCGGCACACTCCACGCCCCCGGCCGCGTGCTCGCGGAACGAGCCGGCGACTCCCAGGCGATCAGTGCTTCCTCCTGGCGGGGCACGAACCACTCCACGCTGAAGGGCACGAAGCTTCCGCTCCGGTAGATCAGCTCACGCTGAAGCATGCGGCGCTCACCCGGTGTACAGGGCGCCGCGTCCAGCTCGTTCCAGGACACCAGCGGTGTGTACGGCACGCCCCTTCGGAATCGCTGCCCAGGCACGAAGCGCTTCGAGTTGTCTTTCCACCAGCGGTACCAGCGGTTGAAGTCGACGGTGGGAAAATTCATCAGATCTGGCGACCCCGGC
>JAUILJ010000451.1 GCA_030433055.1 Polyangia bacterium | reverse complement strand
TTCGATTCCGCCCTGGATCCCCGCGCCGCCGGTACCGAATGCCACCACTTCGGTCGCGACGTCGCTGAGCTGTGCATCTGGCACCTGCCGGGCGAGCTTCACACAGGCGGCGAGGATCTCGTCAACGCGCCGGGAGTCGTTGCTCACGGTGCAGAGTCCCAGAGTCGCGAGCTGGTGCAGCTCGAGCTCGCCCACTTCGGCGATGCTGATGGGCAAGCGGCTGGCGAGCCGTTCCTTGTAGCTGCGCACGACACGCCGCTTCTCCTTGAGGGAGCGACTGCCTGGGAGGCGCAAAACGATACGAGCAACTCCTACGAACATGGGTCTTGCTTGGTCGCGCCGGAGCTGGCGCGCCGCGGCAAAGCGGTTCCCGAAGGAAGTGAGCGAGCCAGGAGAACGGCTCTCAATGAAAAGCGAGCAGCGCCGGTCGGCGCTGCTCGCTGGTGTGTACCGTTGGCTGGGGGACCTGCCAACCGACGTCAGAGTGTCTGCTTGACCTCTTCCATCTCGAAGGCCTCAATCTGATCGCCAACTTCGATGCCGTTCCAGCCGTCCACGGAGATACCGCACTCAAAGCCGTTGCGCACTTCGCGAGCATCGTCCTTGAAGCGCTTGAGGCTGTTGATCTTGCCTTCGTAGACCACATCGCCCTTGCGTAGGACGCGGGCGCCTGCGTTGCGCTTGATGACGCCGTCCGTGACCATACAGCCAGCGATGGTGCCAGCCTTGGAGACACGGAACACCTGGAGCACGTCGGCTTTGCCGAGCGCCTTCTCCACCAGCGTGGGGGCTAGCATGCCCTCCATCGCGGCCTTCACGTCGTCGACGACGGCGTAGATCACCTCGTAGCGTCGGATTTCCACGCCCTCGTGTTGCGCGAGGCTGGATGCCTTGCCTGCAGGGCGCACGTTGAAGCCGATGATCATGGCCTGGGCCGCGACTGCCAGGTTCACATCGCTTTCGGTGATACCACCGGCTGCCGCGTGAACCACGGTGACCTTGACCTTCTCGGTGCTGAGCTGTTCGAGGGACGTGCGGAGCGCCTCCACCGAGCCTTGCACATCCGCCTTGATGATCACCTTCATCTCGAGCGCCTGAGTGGCGCTCATCTGCTTGGCGATCTCCTCGAGGGACATCCGCGCAGGACGCGGAGCGATCGTGCTGCTGCGGGTCTTCGTCTTCCGCTGCTGCGCGATCTCTTGCGCCTTCTTCATGTCCTTGACGGCGTGCACGGAGTCTCCCGCGAAGGGCACATCGTCCAGACCGATGACGCTCACTGGCGTCGAGGGCCCGGCCTCGTTGACCTTGCGACCGTTGTGGTCGTGCATCGCGCGGATCTTGCCGAACGCACGCCCAGCGAGGATGTAGTCACCACGGCGCAGCGTTCCATCCATGACCAGTACGGTCGCCAGCGCGCCCATTCCGCGGTCTAGCTGGGCCTCGACCACGACGCCCTCGGCAGGGTTCGACGGGTTGGCGCGCAGCTCGAGAATTTCCGCCTGGAGAATTACTTGCTCCAAGAGGTTCTCGACACCTTCGCCGGTTGCCGCAGAGACCTCGGTAAAGAGGGTGTCACCACCCCACTCTTCGGGGACCAGGTTCTGCTCACTCAGCTCACGACGCACGCGCTCAGGCTGAGCGTCTTCCTTGTCGATCTTGTTGACGGCGACGACGATCGGCACGTTCGCGGCTCGAGCGTGGCTGATGGCCTCCTTGGTCTGAGGCATCACGCCGTCGTCCGCTGCCACGACGAGGATCACCAAGTCCGTACACTGGGCGCCGCGCATGCGCATTGCGGTAAACGCCGCGTGACCTGGAGTGTCCAGGAACGTCAGACGACCGTGCTTCGTCTTCACGGAGTACGCGCCGATGTGCTGAGTGATGCCGCCCGCCTCGCCTGCCGCGACGTCTGCTTTGCGGATCCGATCGAGCAAGCTGGTCTTGCCGTGATCGACGTGACCCATGACGGCGATGACCGGGGGACGCGGCACGCGGTCGGCCGTGTCTACGGTAGCGACTGCCTCCTCGGTTTCGAGGCCACGCGCCGCCTTGAGTGCTTCTTCCTCACTCACCGCGACGTTCTCGACCTCCCACCCAAACTCGTTGGCCACGATCTTTGCCGTGTCCGCGTCGAGGGAGCTGTTGATGTGCACGCCGCTCATACCGAGCTGCATGAGCTTGCCCAGGAGCTGGTTGGCCTTGAGAGCCATGCGCTGCCCGAGCTGCTGAAGCGTGATCGTGTCCTCGATTCGGACGACCTTCTTATGGGCCGAGCGCTCCTGAGTCAGGATCGCACCACCTCCACGCTTTGGAGCAACCGAGAACCGGTTGCCCCGGCCCATGCGACCACCACGGCCTGCGGGGCCGCGGCCGCGAGGGCCACCCGGACCGCCAGCCTTGGCGTCGAACGTGGTTCGGCGCGGAGTCGGACCACGAGGTGCCTGAGGCATGGGTACGCCAGGGCGCCCCTTCCAGACATCGATGCCCGTCTTCGGCGGAGTGCTTGGGCGCGGTGGCGGCGCGGAGGGTGCCGCCGCCCTGGCCGGGGCGGGCGCGGCCGCAGCACGCGCCGGAGCAGCAGCGGCCTTTGGCGCAGCGGCTTTTGGTGCAGCAGCGGCTGCGGGAGCCGGCTCAGGTGCCTTCTTGGGCGCCTCTGCCTTGGGAGCCTCCGGCCCCGCTTGGGGTGCAGGGGGCTGCACCGGCTTGGGCGCCACCGGTTGCTCCGCGGGCTGCTCGGGCTTGGCCTCGGCAGCCGGGGGAGCCGGCGTGGGGGCGGGAGCGGCCTTCGGACTGGATTTCCGCGGGGCAACCGCCTCGGCCGCCTTGGGCTCCGGCTTCGCTTCGGCCTCGGGCGCCTTGGCTTCGACCGGGACGGCAGCAGGCTCAGGCTGTTTCGCCTGGACCGGTTCCGCCTTGGCCTTAGCAGCGGCGGGCTCGACCTTCGCCGGTGGAGCTTCACGCTTCACCGGTTCCGGGCTTGCCGCAGGCGAGGATGGGGCAGGAGCCGCGCGAGGCGAAGAGACTTCAGCCTTCGCAGACGAGCGCTTCGGGCGGCGCTTGACGACCGCCGCGTGAATTCGCTCCTCCACCATCTTCTCCCCATTCTGCTTGTCGAGGTGGCGCTTCACCCGCTCGACCGCCTCTGGCGCGATAGCGCTCATGTGGTTTCGCACGTCAGAGACACCGAGGTCCTTCAACAAGCCGAGGAGCGCCTTGTTGTCCATGCCCAAATCTCGGGCGACCTCGTACACACGCACCTTGCTCATCGATCCTCCGTGGATTCATCCACGACTTGCGCGGCCTCGTTGGTCTCTGCCAACTTCGACGAGACACGCGTTCCCTGCTCTCCCGCGAAGGCGGGGGACACCAGTCCGGCAGCAGCCAGGGCGGTCCTTACCGCCGAAGCTAGTCCGGTATCAAGCACCGCGATGATCGCAGTGTCGGGTCGGTGCAGCACCGTCCCCAAAGCTGACTTATCCCCCCACTCGGCCAGTCGGCCCAAAGCCTCCGCCGCAGCCACACAGCTCAACTTCCGAGCGGCGGCGGCGTCTCGCGTCAGCACCACCAACTCTGCGGAGCCTTGAGCCCAGGCGTCGGAGACGGCGTCCGCGCCGACGGCCAGGTGCCGACCCCGCATCGCGGAGCCTAGGAGACCCGCAACGCGACGATTCGCCGCGCCTGCAACCGCCTCCAGCAGCTGCTCGGGCGAGAGCTTCACGCCCGCCCGAAAGCCTCTGGAGAGCCCGTGACGCGCGGCGCGCTCGAGGCAGCGACGTTCGGGGTGAATCCACACCCCTCGCCCTTCGAATGCCGACGGGCGGCCCGCCAGGTCCACGACTGGCTGGCCTGCATCGTCCAGCACCGCGCACACCAGGGCGGGAGAATTGTCACGTTCACCGCAGCCAACGCAGGTGCGCACCGGCCGCGCCGAACTGGCGACGGCGGAGCTGCCCCCACGCGACGCGCTGGGGCGACGCTTGGGGGGTTCGTTGCTGCGAGGGGAGGACATCATCAAAGGTAGGTTGCTCCGTTATTCATCTAGGGCTGCGTCAGACGTCAGTCCGCGGTGCCTTGTTCGGCGCTGGCCCGCGCTGCGCGACGGGCGGCTTCGATTTCCAGCAGGTCGTTTTCCAAGAACTGAACGGCGCCCATCTGCACCATCCGCGCCTTCTTGATGCCGAGGCCGCTCTTGATCGCGAGGCGATCCGGATCTTCCCGGGCCAGATCTTGAACCGTGCGATAGCCCGACTCCTCGAGCAGGTGCAGCGTGCGCAGCCCGACGCCGCGCACGAAGCGCAGCATGTCGCGGTCCGAGAGCGACTCCGCGCGGCTGGTCGCCTCAGCCAACCGCGATTGACGCAGCCGCTCCATGGTGCCTTCGGCGCGGGCCTTGAGATCTTCTGCCGCGGCGATGTCCTCGACCCCAGGGATGGTGACCAGCTCGTCGACCGCTGCTTCAGCGATCTCCTCGAGGGCGCGGAAGCCGAGGCGGTACATCTGCTTCGCGAGCTCGTCGTCGATGCCGTCGATCTCACGCAGCGCCGCGAGGGCCTCCTCCTCCATCTGCTTGAACTTGGATTCAGAGATGATGTCGAGCTTCCACGCGGTAAGTTGGGAAGCAAGGCGGACGTTCTGACCCTTGCGGCCGATGGCCAGGGACAGCTTCTCGTCGGGGACGACCAGCTCCATGCGGTGGTCGGCCTCGTCGACGATGACCTTGTTGACCTCCGCAGGCTGAATCGCCGCGATGACGTAGCGAGCCGGGTCGCGATCGTAAGGGACGATGTCGATCTTCTCGCCACGCAGCTCTTGCACGACAGCCTGGACACGAGAGCCCTTGATGCCGACGCACGCGCCAACGGGATCGACGTCGGAGTCCCGAGTGGTCACCGCGATCTTGCTGCGCGAGCCGGCCTCACGGGCCACTGCGACGATCTTGACGATCCCCTCGTAGATCTCCGGCACCTCGGCCTCGAACAGCTTCTCCACCAGGCTCGGTGCGCTTCGGCTGAGGATCACGATGGGGCCGCGCGCCTCGCGATCGATGTCCTTTACGTAGGCAACGACGCGGTCACCGGGACGATAGGTCTCGCGCGGCGTCTGCTCGCGGTAAGGCAACACACCTTCGGTGCGCCCCAGATCCACGATCACGTTGTGGCCCTTCTCGAACCGCCGAATGATGCCGCGGATGAGCTGGCCCTTGCGGTCCTTGTACTCGTTGTAGATGAGATCGCGCTCGGCATCGCGCACGCGCTGTAGGAGCACCTGCTTCGCGGTCTGGGCGGCGATGCGCCCAAACTGGCTGCGAGCCTGCTTGATCTTGAGCAGGTCGCCGAACTCCTTGTCCTGCTGGCGAGCGCGATCCGCGTCCTTCGGATGCCAGAAGACCTGGAAGCCGAGCTCTTCACCCTCTTCCGCGTCCAGGCCGTGCTTCTTCGCGTCTTCGATGGAAATCTCGCGCTCCGGCTCGTCCACCTCTTCGACTACGGTCATGTACTGGAAGAGATCGATTTGCCCCGTTTCGTCGTTGAAACGAGCTTCGAGTTCACGCGACTGACCGAACGCAGCTTGAGCTGCCTTGAGGATCGCCGCTTCCATCGTGTCTATTAGGATCTGCTTGTCGATGCCCTTCTCTTGGGCGACTTGCTCGACGATCAGACCTAGGTCTTCGACAGTAGTCGTTGCTTGTGCCATCAGTCATCGGCTCCGTTGGCGCGCCTTGCGCCCGTTCTTCCCGGTCCCGCTCTGGGCTTCGTTGGCCGAGCGGCCCGGCTTCGCTGCTTTCCAGTCGAACACCAAGTGCCCCGACTGGATATTGGCGAACTCGAGGTGGAGTTCCCCAGCGTCGGTGTGGATCAACACGTTGCCAGTTTCATCCAAGCCCGCTAGCTGGCCCCGGAAGGTGTACTGCCCCTCCACTGGCACCTTGAGCTTGAGCTTGGCTGGCTGCCCCGCGAAGCGATCGTAATCGGCCGCTTCGTATAGTTTCCGTTCGACTCCCGGCGAGCCGACTTCCAGGCGGAAGCGCCCGGGGATCAGGTCGGTCACGTCGAGCGCCGATGAGAGGTCACGGGAGACCTCGCTGCAAAGATCTAGGGTGATCCCCTCGCCCGCCACCTGGGCCTCTGGGCGCTCGATGGTCAGCGAGAGCACCGACTCCCCTCCACGCCCCGCCCACACGAGCTCCACCGCCTGCACGCCGTGGGCGCGAAGGATCGGCTCGACGAGGGCGATGAGCCCCTCTCTGTCGAGGCCTTGGAGTTTTTCGTGGGCGATATGCATCGAGTGTTTCGGTAGGTGGATCCGTTCGTGCGACCCTGCCGCGGCGCGCCGCCTCCCGAGGGTGCGGCCCGAGAGACCGTGAGTCTCTCGGAGAGCCACCTCACACCACCGCGGCGTTGGAAGCCGCTTGGCCTGGCCAAGCCAAACCTGGCTTGGGACAGAGTCTTGGTGTGGGGGGAGCGCCAAAAAAAAACGGACCCGAAGGGGCCCGCAGGGATCCACCGGGCGCGCAATGTACTGAACCGAAGGCCACCGCGCAAGGCGGCCTGGATCACCACCCCACGGCTCCTGGCGACCCGGCCCCGGAGCGGGAGTGAAAACGCCCAGACATCGGCACAATTGGTGTGGCGAAAGGCTGCGCCGGCCAACGGGCCGTCGCGCAACCCGACCGCCAACAGGTAGGCCAGCACCACCGACAGCAGGGAGG
>JAUILJ010000450.1 GCA_030433055.1 Polyangia bacterium | reverse complement strand
GGGAAGCGCCGCACCCTCGAAGCTCAGCTCCCGGTCGGGCAGCGTCTGCTCGCTCACGACCCGCCAGCCGCTGTCGGCGAGCGCCTCGAGCAGAGGCTCGCGCAGGCGGAACTCGTAGAGGCCGGCGTCGCGCGCCTCGTCGTAGGCGGCTTCGATGCGCTGCCGATGTCCGGCCGCGAGCGGCTCGTGCCCGAACATGTCGTCCACCTCGACGATGCTCACCTCGCGCTTCACGCTGGCGATGCCCAGGAAGTCATCCCCATCGATGGCTCGCACCCGCAGGTAGTAGCGACCGGCCGGCATTTTTTCCGCACGAAAATTCTTGATGTCGGACCCGACCTCTTCGCGCACCACCAGGTCTTCGAAGCGGGGATCGCTCGCCAGCTCGACGCGATACTTCACGGCGCTCGGGATGGCACTCCACGCTGCCTTGATCACGCCGCCTGCGGCCGCATCTCGCTCCACCATGACGATCAGCGGAGAGGTGCCTCGATCCCAGGTGGGAGGCGGGGGCAGCGGCTGCGGGTCGCTCGGTGGCTTCTTGTCGACGAACGCCGAGCCGTGGTTCCTGGGAACCTCTACTCGCTTCCCGCCGGAGCTCACGTTGACTTTGCCGTCGAATACGCTCACCGTGGTGCGGCGCTTCTCCGCGTTCTTCCGCAGCACGGTGTCGCGGCTTGCAGCCGACACCTTGGCCCCACCAGAGACGCCGATCTCCGCGCGTTTCCCAGCGATGGCCGCCAAGCCGGCCTGCAGCTCCCCCGAGTCGAGCTCGGCGATGACCTGCTTCTGCCTGGCGATCTGACTCTGGCGGGCAGTGCCATAGATCACAACCAGTGTCTTTTCCGAGAGGAATATGCGAGTGCGGTCAACGAAGCGGATATCGGCCCGCGCCTCTTCACGGGTGTTCACGCTGTAGCGCTCGTGCAGCGGCATCCCGGACTCCGCCGACTGCCAGCCCCCACCGGGAGGCTTTGCGCGGACCTCCGGCTTCATCGAGCGCAGCTCTGCCGTCGCCAGGCTGGTGACCTGCGCAGGCACCACCAGCGTCAACCCAGGCTTGAGCACCAAGCTGCCTCCGCGGCAGTCGACCGAGGAGTAGCGCTCGATCAGATACGCGTATCGAGAGGCCCCGTAGAGCGCGACCGCGATGTCCCCGCAGGTCTCCTCTTCGCCCACGGTCCACTGGATCACCTGCTCGGGATAGCCAGGCGTCTTGGGTTTGGCATGCACAGTGCCTGCTGTCCCGAGTACGGCCCCCAGCGCGACCAGCGACGAGAGCGCCGCCCAGGTCCTCCCAGACGCAGTTTGGGACACTCGAGTCGAGATACCAGACCCAGCCCGCGGCCACTTCTTAATCATCGCCCGTCGCACTAAGGTGCGCACTGGAGGGCACTGCCGGCGTTGAGACGCCGCCAACTCTTGCTTGAAGCGAAGGTTCATGAACACCCGAAGTCGATTTGTTCGGCGAATCCCAGATTCGCCTCACTGTCTTAGCCAAGTAGTGTACGCCAGGGGAAGTGGTGCCGGCTGGTTGCCAGCCTTCGCCATCGCGGCGCTCACGCTGATGTGCTGGAGCCGGAACGCGCAGGCACAAGACATCGCGCTCGACCGATTCGAGCCAGCGCCAGTGGGCCAGACGGGGTTTGCAAGCGTCGAGCCACAGGTGATCGGGGCGCTACGTCCAAGCTTCGGGCTCACGCTCTCCTACGCGCGGCGCCCCCTCGAGCTGGTGAGTCGCGATGAGACAGTCGGCCTCGTCGTCGATCACCAGCTACAGCTGCACCTGGGTGCGGCGCTGTCCCTGTTCGATCGGGTCGAGGTGGATGTCGACGCGCCAGCGACCCTCAGCCAAGGCGGCGAGGATCCGGACCTCAGCGGACAGGCCCTCGCTTCCCCGGATGGCGCGAGCTTCAACGATCTGCGACTCGGGGCGAAGGTCGCGTTGTTCTCCGACCCGAAGAGCCCGTTCTCCGCGGCGCTCGGCCTTCGCGCGTGGTTTCCTTCAGGCAACCAGGATGCCTTCGCTGGAAGTGGCGAGCTCCGCTACGAGCCCTACGTCAGCGTGGGCGCGCGCTACGAACACATCCGCTGGGCGTTCAATGTCGGTCGGAGACGACAGCCTGAGGGCTCGGGGCTACAGCAAGCGACCGGGAGTGAGGTCACTGCCCGCGCCGGCGCCTGGTGGGTCGCGGAGCACTGGTCCGCTGGGCCAGAGGTTCTGTTCGCCACCTCGGCGAATGGTCAGACCGACGCGTTCTCCCAGAGCGGGACCGCGATGGAGGCGCTGCTCGGCGGCCACTACTTCGCACCCGCCGATCTCGACGTGGGCGCGGCATTCGGTCCAGGGCTGACGCGCGGCATCGGCACTCCGAAGTTCCGCGCGCTCCTCAGCGTCAGCTGGTCCCCGGGGCGCGCAGCCGCCGAGGAAGCATGGAAGCGCCGAGGGGAAGGAGCCGGGCCAGGCTCTGAGCCTCCGTCCCGAATCCCCGAGGCAATAGCCGAAGCCGACTCGGAGCGAGACACTGATCTGGATGGGCTGCCAGACACCGAAGACGCGTGCCCGAGCATTCCGGGGGAGCGTGAGCCGAAGGGCGCTAAGCCCGGCTGTCCGCCGGATCGTGATCTGGATACCATCGTCGATCGCGACGACGCGTGTCCCGACGAGGCCGGCGTGAGTAACCTCGACCCCGAGAAGCACGGCTGTCCATCGGACAAGGACGCTGACGGCTTCATCGACTCACAGGACGCGTGCCCGGAGGAGGCGGGCCCCGACAACAGCGACCCCAAGCTCCGAGGTTGTCCACCGTCGGTACGCCTCGAAGGCAAGCAGATCGTGATCCTGGAACAGGTGCGCTTCCAGACCGGCAGCCACGTGATCCTCCCGGAGAGCAACAGCCTGCTGAGTCAGGTCGCGGGAGTGCTGAACGGCCACCCTGAGATCACCCGCATCGCCATCGATGGCCACACCGACAACGTGGGCCAACTCCGGAAGAACCTCGCGCTCTCACGGCGGCGCGCTGCCAGCGTGCTGCGCTGGCTCGTGGATCACGGGGTGGACGAGCGCAGGCTGGAGGCCCGCGGCTTCGGACCGCGCCGCCCCATCGCGCCCAACGCCACACCGGAAGGACGCGCGAAGAATCGCCGCGTGGAATTCCAGATCCTGAAGCGCAGCGCCAGTGGGGAGAGCGACTGGAAGGACGGCGACGTGGAGGCAACGGCGCCCGATGAACCGCCAGCACAGCCCCCGGCCAAGGCAAAGAAGTGAACTCCACACAGCCCGCCGATTCCTCATCTGGCGCGCCTGCAGCGCCGCGAGGGCTGTCGCTGCGCATCAAGCTGGCGCTGGTGCTTGCGCTGGTTGCGCTGGTGCCTACCACGCTGGCGAGCCAGCTCCTGTTGAGCGTCAACCGAGAGGCCGTTCAGAGCAGCGAGCGGCAGCTCCAGAGTTCGGTGGTGGCAGAGGTCACCGGCCTGACTACCCGGAGCCTGGAGCGCGGGGAACGCGACTTGGTGACCATCGCTGGCGTGGTGTCCAAGACTGCCGCTGACCCCAAGCTGCTGGAGAACAGCCTGCGACCCGTGCTGGAGAACAGTCGAGACCTCGCGGGTGTACGGCTCGAGGTGCCAAGCGCGAAAGTCAGCCACGTGCTCTCTCGCGTCAAGGGCGCCAACCTGGATCCGGCGGAGTCCACCGCAGAGCTACGCAAGCAAGCCGACGAGCACGGCACCGCTTTCCGCATAGAAAATGGCCAAGCCATCATGGTCGCGAGGGTACCGAAGGTGTCGGACGACGGCGCGCCCGCGTACGTCACCGCGCGCATCGACCTGGGCCCCTTGCGAGAGCAGCTGGTCACCCTGGCCGAGATGCGTTTCGAAGGTCAAGGCACCCGCATCATGTTGGTCGACCAGGATCGCCACCTGATCGCCGCCCAGGGTGTGGAGCTGGCGGAGGGCGATGACGTGTCGGTGCTGCCCATCTGGGCGCCGCTCTCACAGCACCGCTCAGGGGTCGCGCGCGTGGGTATCGTCGAGGAGTTCGACGCGGATGGTGAGAGCTGGGTCGGCGGCCTGGAGACAGTGCCGGACTTGGGCTGGACGGTCGCGCTCTGGCGACCTCAGGCCGAGGCGTACGTCAGCCTGACGCGCATGCGTGACCGCGGGCTCCTGGTTGCAGGCATCAGCGCGGCGTTCGCCTTGCTCTTGGGACTGGTCGGGGGTAGCGCGCTGGCGCGACCGATCCGCGGACTGGTGGAGGTCACCCGACGCATCGCTCGTCGCGCGTGGACGGAGCTGGATCCCCCAAATCCGCGCGGAGACGAGCTGGGGCAGCTCCAGAGCAGCATCCATCACATGGCGAGTGAGCTGAAATCCAGTGAAGAGCAGATCGCCGAAGACGCGCGGTTGCGCGGCGATCTCGGGCGATTTCTCTCGGGGGAGCTGGTGGAGGCGATCGTCAAGGGCGAGCACTCACTGGCGCTGGGTGGCGAACGACGCCAGGTGAGCATCGTGTTCGCTGACGTGGTCGCGTTCACGCCGCTCGCCGAGAGCCGCCCAGCGGAGGAAGTGGTCGCGCTCCTGAACGAGCTGTTCAGCGTGCTCACCGAGATCGTGTTCCGGCATCACGGCACCGTCGACAAGTTCATCGGTGACTGCATCATGGCCGTGTGGGGTGCGCCTGTGGCCCAGGCAGATCACGCCGATCGTGCCCTCGCGGCCGCGGAGGACATGCTTCACTTCCTCGAGACGGCGAATCAGGGCTGGCGAGAAAAGTACGGCGTCGAAGTTCGCCTGGGCATCGGCGTCAACTCCGGAGAAGCCATCGTCGGCAACATCGGCAGCGACAAGCGCATGGAGTACACGGTCGTGGGCGATGTCGTGAACGTTGCCGCGCGGTTAGAGTCGATCGCCAAGCCGAATCAGATCCTCGTGGCTCAGTCCTGCGCCGAGCAGTGCAGCGACCCCGAGCTGCTGCGAGACCTCGGGGAGCACGACCTGATGGGCCGCCACCAAGCGGTGCGGGTGTTCGAGCTGGCCTGGGAGTAAGCGCTCAGTAGAACGCGCGCCCGTCCAAGATCGCCGACACCCGCCAGTGTCCTTCACCGATCCCGAGTGCGACGACGCTACCAGGTGACAAACCTCGGGGAAGCGTTGCTTCGCTGGGGATCCGGCGCCGACCGGGTGCACCGGCACACAGGCCGCACACGATGAGCTCCATCTCCAAGGCACAGGTGATAACGAGCCTGGCCTGGTCTTCCCGCGCCAGCTCGTGCGCAAGTCGCATCAGCTCGGAAGGACCCTCGTCATCGAGCTCGAGGCGGCTATCCAGCCTGATCGGTAAGGGCGGCTCGCGCAGCGCGTGGCTCGCGACGACCGCGGACTGACGCGCCCTCGGGATCGGACTCGTCAGGATCTCCGTCAGCGCCAGGGGCAGTCGATTTCGCAGGTTCGCGGCGACCCGCGCGACCTGCACTCTGCCGTCGGGGGTGAGGTTGCGTGGCCCGCTGTTTTCAGCCAATCCGTGGGCCATCAGGAGCAGTCGAGGAGCCTCGATCTGTCGCAGGTCACGGACGGTCTCCCGCTGAGCAATGCGTGCCATCGCGCAGCCCTACGCAAGGGCCATGCCCGGTCCCTCGAGGCTTGGTCCGGGGGGGAGACGCGCTCTCTCGCACCCCAGCTCGCCGGGTGCCCGACGTTCAACAGCTCGAAATACGCCACAAACGGTGGACACAGGTGACCTGAGCCCCCAGCCAGCCGGACCAGAGCCGATGCCCCATTCTTCTCGCTCGATCGCGGCGCCGTGGGGAGTCGGCGACAACCGTCGCCTGGAGGCAACACCTGCCGGGCGCCGTGATATATCCGGAGAGTGACCATCCACGCCACCTCGCCCCTGGAACGGGCCGACCGCGTCGAAATCGAAACTCTGGCCGTCGAAGTCATCGACGGCGCCGACGTGGGCCTCAAGGTCGAGGCGGACTCCGAGGAGCTGACGATTGGTACCGCGGCCAACAACGACCTCGAGCTGAGCGATCCGACGGTTTCCGGTTATCACCTGGAGCTGACGCAGCGAGAAGATGGCATCCACCTGACGGATCTCGGCTCCACGAACGGGACGTTCGTGGGGAGCATCCGCATCCGCAACGGCATAATTCCTCCGGGAACCACGATCCAGCTGGGCCGGACTAGCATCCGTGTATTCGACGGCACCAGCACGCTGGTCGAGGTCCACGGTCAGAACCACCTGGGAGATCTGTTCGGGCAGAACGCCGCGATGCGCCGGGTGATGGCGAAGGTCCAGCGAGTGGCCAGGGCCAACGTACCCGTGCTCGTGATCGGTGAATCCGGAACGGGAAAAGAGCTGGTGGCCCGGGCGCTCCACGACGAGAGCGAACGAGATGCGGGGCCTTTCATCACGGTAGACTGCGGCGCCCTCGCTCCGAATCTAGTGGCCAGTGAACTCTTCGGCCATGAACGTGGCGCGTTTACCGGGGCAGACAGGCAGCACATCGGCGCCTTCGAGCGGGCGAACGGCGGAACGCTCTTCCTCGACGAAATCGGTGAGCTCCCGCTGGACCTCCAGCCGCAGCTGCTCGGTGCGCTCGAACGACGCCGCTTTCACCGGGTGGGTGGACGTCAAGAGGTGAGCGTGGATGTGCGCGTGGTCTGCGCCACGAACCGCGACCTGCGCGAAGAAGTCAACGCGGGAAGTTTCCGC
>JAUILJ010000449.1 GCA_030433055.1 Polyangia bacterium | reverse complement strand
AAACATGGCGGTCTTGCTTGCCATCGCGGTCGACGGGCGTGGCAGCAGGTTCTCCGAGCGCGGGCTTCGAGAGGGGCGCAGAGTGGGTGAGGCATGCAAGCTCTCCGGATCGCGACTGGACCGAGCCTCACGTAGGTGAAGGCGAGAGCGAGCAACATATTTGCGGGGTGGGTGGGGGCTCGTGCTACCCCATACGGCGAGGTCGAGCTGGTGGGAGTGAGGCTAGGAATGAGGTTGGCAGCGTTGCGCTGGGCGGGCCGCTTCACCCACTGGGTGGTCGCGGGCTCCGCGCTGAGCGCCGGTTGTGCTCAGACCAAAGCCGGCGAGGCGCCCCCGCCAGAAGCGGGCACCAGCGCCGCGCAACTCGCACCCCCGGCACCGACGGGGGAGCCAGAGCCCCAAGCGCCGCCCGATGAAGACTTTCGACCCGCGATGCGTGTCGGGGACTGGGCGACCGCTGCTCGGATCATCGACCACTCGCCAGAGGCGCTGCGCAAGACGCCGGCGGCGCGCTTCGCTCGCGCCCACGCGGCGGCCCAGCTGGGGCAGTTTGCAGTGTGCGTCGAGCGCCTGGACGGCCTGGAAGCCGACCTGCCCGTGCTGTCGTCCGAGATCGCGGAGGCTCGCGCCCACTGTCAGCTCGAGGCCGGGCCTTTCGAGGCAGCGGCGAAGTACTTCGGTACCAAGGACACCTCGCGCGATTTAATCCGCGCGGCAATGGCCTTCGAGCGCGCGAAGCAGCCGGAGAAGGCCAAGACCATCGTGGCCCAGGTGATCACCCGGGAGCAGTCGAGGCGCAAGCGCAGCCGGGGGAAGAAGAAAGCCGCGCGGATTCGCTCGTCGCTGTTGCGTGAGGCGGAGGCGCGAGAGATTCGCGCCCGCATCTACGATCTGGGTGAGAAGCCGCAGCTGGCTGCGGCTGACCGACACTGGATCGCCACTCAGGCGCCGACCCAGGCGCCGCCGTCGCCCGAAGCCCCCAAGCAGCTGAGCAAGCAGCAGCGCTACGAACGCGCGATGGAGTTCGCGCGTGATGGGGACATCGAGCACACTGACGCCGAGCTCGATTTGATTCCGAAGAGCCCGGGCGCGGCGATTCCGGAGAAGGAGATCGTCCACGCGCGTGGCTGGGCTCGCTACATGGCCCGCCACTACAAGGACGCTGCACCCCTGCTCGAGCAGGCCAATCAGCTGGGCTCCCAGCACGCCATCCGCGACTACTACTACGCCGCCAAGGCGTGGTCTCGCGCGGATGAAGACGAGCGCGCCATCGGCATGTACGAGCGACTGATGGTGCGCTACTCCTCCAGCAGCTACGCCGACCATGCTCGCTACATGGCCGCGCGCCTGCGCTATATCCTCGGGGATTGGAAGGGCGCGGAGAAAGCCTACAAGGCCTATCTCGCCAAGTACCCACGCAAAGGGCAGCACAGCAGCGAAGCGCGCTACGAGCTAGCGATTACCTGGCTTGCCGGAGACAAGCCCGCCGACGCACAGAAGGTACTGGCCGAGCTGGAGCAAACCGAGAAGGACCCGCGGGACAAGGCGCGGCTGGTTGAGCTCCTTGGGGTCGCGCTCGCCGCTCAAGGCAAACAGCCCGACGCGGTCAAGCGTTTCCGTGAGGTGATAGAAGAACGCCCGCTTTCGTTCGCGGCCCTGATGGCCACGGCGCGGCTCAGGGAGCTGGGCCAGAGCCCACCGCCGCCGATCGCTCCTCCAGAGAGCGGGAAGTCACCCGGGCCGCTCGCGCTGAGCCTGCCACCGAAGGTGAAGGCGCTGCACGACTCCGGGCTGTCCCTGCGCGCCGAGACGGAGCTCGGGCGGCACGAAGCGAGCTTCAAGAAGTCGTTCGCCGATCGCGCTGACGAGGCCTTGTGCCGCACCTACGCCATGCTCGGGAGCGCCGCGCGGCGCTACCGCGTGGGTCAGCGCGCCGTGCGCTGGGCGGACCTGAACACCGCGCCCAGCACCGCGAACCGCTGGGCCTGGGAGTGCATCTACCCGGAGCCTTTCTCGGAGGCGGTGGAGAGTGAGGCACGCAAGAATTCGTTACCGCGCGGATTAGTGTACGCGCTGATGCGCCAGGAGAGCGGTTTCCGACCACACGTCGTGTCCCCGGCCAAGGCCGTGGGGCTGATGCAGCTGATCCCGCCGACGGCCAGGAACGTCGCCGAAGAGCTGAGCGTGGAGTACAAGCCGGAGCTGCTGCGGCTGCCGGCGTACAACATTCGCTTCGGCAGCTACTACCTGAAGAAGGTGCTCGATCAGTTCTCAGGCAGCGTGCCCTTGGCTCTGGCCGCTTACAACGCGGGCCCTAGCGCGGTGGGCCGCTGGCTGAAGACGGGCCACCAGTTGCCGCTGGATGTGTTCGTCGCGCGCATTCCCTACGGAGAGACCCGAGGCTACGTGGCCCGGGTCGTCGGTAACCTCGCCCGCTACGCGTACCTGGAAGGCGGCGAAGCGGCTGTGCCGGCGCTCCCGCTGCAGCTGCCGAGTGACGTCAAAGTTCCCGACGACGCCTACTGAGGCGCTCGTCACCCGAGAGCTCGGCCCGCGCCTACTCCGCGGGCGCAGCGTCGCTGAGAGCGAGCTCGGTAGCCGGGATGGGCTCCACGCGAGACTTGAGCCAGGCGATGGTCGCGGCTTCGTCGCGCTCTGGGGCGCCGGGTAGCTGGACCACACGCTTGGCGAGGCCCTTCCACGAGCCGGTCATCAGCATCAGCCAGACCTGAAAGTAGTCCACGCCGTCGAACACCACGGCGTCCTCACGCCCGTACACTTCCTTGTTGTCTTCGAATTCCGCGGGGTAATCGGTGAAGTGGCAGCGCGCCTTGACGTGGTGATGGATGTGATAGCCATCGTTGAAGCAGCGTCGGTTGTAGCGCGTGTTGATGCAGGTGATGCTGTTGCGGTACGCGACCTCGGGTGACGCGGGGTCGATGAACGCATGCTGCGTCCAGTTACCCATCATCATCAGCGTGCGCACGATGACCACCGGCAGCACGAATACGATCAGCGTCGCTTGCCAGTTCAACAGCGCCATACCTGCGATGAACAGCCAGAAGGTGCCTTCGCCCACGATCAGGCGCTTGAGCATCTTCTTGTTGCCCTTCTCCTGGTGGTAGAGGGCGAGGTCGTATAGCCCCAGGAACATGAAGCGCAGGTAGTAGCGCAGCCAGTGCGCGAAGCGGTCCCGCTTGAAGCGCATCGTTGACGACGTATCGTGCTCGAGGTTGTTCTCGGGGTGATGCATCCCCATGTGGTGCACGAAGTAGCTCTCAGGCGTTTCCCCAAAGAAAGGGCCAAGGAGCCACGGGATCACGTAGTTGAGCGCGCGATACTGCTTCTTGAACAGCATGCGGTGCGACGTGCAGTGGAGCATCAAGATGAAGCGGTCCACGACCCAGGCGAACCACAGCACCCAGTAGACTGGCACCAGGTACCAGAAGTAGTCGCCAGCAAAAAACAACCCGACGCCCAAACCGGCAACCAGGGCGCATTGCAGCATCAGGTGCAAAAAAGGCAGATCGCGAGGGTCTTGGAGCAGCTGGACTAGCTTGGCGTCGAGGGACTTCACTTGGGATCTCTAAGGGCAACTAGCTACGGATCCGTGTCGCGCGGGGAGTGGCGACGAACCCGTGTGCTTGGCTCACAGCTCGGCGCTGCGAGTACCAGGTACAGGCGCACGGAGGGTAAACCACTTGCCTGGGCCTGGCGAGGCCGCGGG
The DNA here is from genome assembly GCA_030433055.1 of Polyangia bacterium. Lineage (GTDB taxonomy): Bacteria > Myxococcota_A > Polyangia > Polyangiales > Polyangiaceae > JAHBVY01. Next base: position 3,001 of record JAUILJ010000449.1, on the reverse strand, counting down.
AGCGGACAGCCCGAGTTCCCGACTTCAGACTGCTCACTGGGCGCCGCGCAGGCCAAAAACGCCGGGCTTCGAGCCGCGAAGTGGGGTTCGCACTGCCCAAGTGCCACCTCCTGAGGGGCTGGGCACGCGCGGTTCGGCGCGTAGCTCTTGGCGCGCCCAGTCCCAGATCGGAGCCTGAGATTTCCATATGCAAATCGTCACGCGTCAGGTTCGGTGCTGCTCGCGGCGTACTGGCTGCTCTTCGCCCTCTGCCAGTGGGGTGCTGGTCGCGACCGGCGCCAGGCCTGCCCATTGGCTGCGTTGGCGGCAACCGGGTTGCCTGATCCAGGTGGAAACGGTGAAAGCTCGTGTTCCTGGTTGAAACGCTCGCTCCAAGCGAACCGGAGTCGTGCGTCCACACCTCGGCGGAGCGATGCGTTCACGCATTGACTGTTCAGGCATGGAAATGCTCATCATCGCGCTGGCCCGGACTTTGCTCTTGGGCTCGCCGCGTGGCGAGTTCGCCGCGCGCTTTCCTTGGAGGCTTGAATGACGAAGCGAATGGGTGCGTTCTTGGCGCTGGGTGTGTTGTGTTGGCTCCCGGCGTGCAGCGGGAGCGATGGCGGTGGTGGTGAGACGCGCGGCACGGCCCAGAAAGGTGAAGTCTGCAAGAAGGACTCGGACTGCGCCTCGGAGCTGGCGCGTTGCCACCCTCAGGGCGTGTGCACCGGGGACCTCACCAGCGAAGCGCTGGAGACGGAGTGTACCTCCGAGACCGCATCGATCTGCGAAGGCTACGCCTGCCTCGTCCTGGTCGACAACGCCCAGGGCAAGAGCGGGCTCTGCACGTACCAGTGTGAGAAGACCTCCGACTGTGGTCAGGGTGTGTGCGTGCAGCTCGCAGGCGTGGGCGGAGCGTGCCTCTCACCTTGCAACGACAACAGCGATTGTTCCAATGGCTTCGTGTGTGTGACCGATCCTGGCGGAAGCGGAAAAGCGTGCTTGGTGGAGCCTGCTGCAGGCTGAGAGCAGGGGACTGCGCGGAAGCGCTGGAGCGAAACGCCAGGACGTGTCCTGCTCCGGCGCATGCCGCGCAATTGGGTTTGGGGGTTAGGGGGCTTGCTATGTGTGGTTGTGGTCAGCTGATCTGCTCCACGGAGTGCTGTGACCCGGGATGCAGCGCTTGTTCGCTGCCGAGCGGTGGTTGGGAAGAGCTGTGTGTGTTCCCCAGGTGCAACGCAATGGTCGCCCACGCCAGCGGTGACTGCGAGGAGTCCCTGGGGTTCGTCTGGAACGGTCAAGCCTGCGAGGAACTCGTGGGCTGCGAGTGCCAGGGCGACCACTGCTCCGCGCTCCACCGCTCCCTCGCAGCCTGTGAAGCGAACAATGTGGAGTGCACGGGGCGTTAGGGTGGAGCAGATCGGGCTGGCTTGCGTAGGGCTGCTGTCCGCGTGCGCGGCGACGCAACCAGCAGTCACCGCGCCGGCTCCGACGGCGGCCACTTCTGCTGTCCCTAGCTCGAGCGCGGGGTCGACCATGGTTCCAGCAGCTCGTAAGTGTTTCTGGGAAGAAACAGATGAGTCCGGAGACTACCGCGCGCTACTCTTGCAAGTGCGCGACGTGCCGTACATCTGCGCCGACCTCTGCAGAGGTGGCTCTGGGTGCGGTGACCGAGCCTTCTGGGCACTGGTGCGAGCCGGTTGGGACGCGGTGCCGACCCTCGTCGAGGCGTTGGACGACGCCACCCGCACCGGCGTCGGGATCCCCAACGGCACGGGAGAAGACTACGCGCGTGCGGACATCGCTCTGGAAGCGCTGGTCGCCATCGTCGACATTCCTTACGCTGAGCTGCTGGCCATCGAGCCGAGTAAGGAATGTGGTTCTTGTTCCTGGATACATTTCGTGAGGTCGCCTGGGGCGCGTACGCTAGTGAAGGCGAAGGTTTCGAGTTGGATTGACGCTGTTGGTGACTCGCGGAAGCGTAAGCCGATAAGCGCTCGCGCGATTGTCGACTGCGTCGAGGGATGCGAGCCAGCACCGATCTCGAGTTACTACACGGTGGCGAGGGAAGCGGCTCGGAAGGATTATCGAGGCTTGTTCTACGACGCCCGGTACGCCCCATGCGTCAGGACGTTGGACGCTCTCGCGGACGCAGCACCGCAGGGGATGTTCCTGCCGTCGCGGGCCAAAGCCGTGGATGTCGCGACAGTGACTAGTGGTCTGAACTCGGATGGCGTCGAATTCATTGACGTCAATCGGGCACCGACGGCCGAACGGTTCACCACGGATCAGTTGAGGAGACAGCTCCGCATGCGCTCCGGTCGTGGGTACGCTGCGCTGTTGCACCTAGGTTTCACCTACGAGCGGTCCCGTCTCGAGCCGCTCCGTTTCGAGGAGCGGGCCCACGTTACTCAGCTCCGCCTCGACAACTACACGGTTGACTGGCGAATGGAGGGCGAGCGTTGCAGGATTGAGTCCCTGACCTACGACCGAGTGGAGGCTGAGTAGCCCGGTGTTCCTCACCCACAGAATGGCGCCACCATGAGGCCCCCGGAAAGTTGGTCTCTGCCCACTCAATTGCATAACACTCGGTGACGCGTGGGCTGACGTTCACGCCGGCGCGTTTGGTACTGGTGCCTGGCGAACGGGACCCAACCTAGATTTCCTTTCGGAATATCTCAAGACCCATCCAAAGCCAGCAACTGCGTGGGCCGAGGCCGAAGTCGCACGAAGAGCTGCCAAGGAGCCGCCCGCGGACGATGAAGTCGCGCTGCGCGCTTTGGCATTCCTACATGAGCAAGGAAGCCCATACCCGCTGGGGCGGAGCACCTTTCAGTCGTGACCAGCACTTCATCGCGCAACAGCCGGGTTCGACGAGTGGTTGCGCAGGACGAGTAGCCTCGTGGCGTGTTTCCGTGCGGGGCGCGCCCTACTCCTCCAGGGCCCACGTCAGCCTGAGCCACGAAAGCAGCTCGCTCTCCTTGTCGTCGATGGTGCCGACGGTGGCCAGCTGGAAGAGCTC
>JAUILJ010000448.1 GCA_030433055.1 Polyangia bacterium | reverse complement strand
GAGCCTGTGTGCGAATCTAGGCACGCTCGCCTTCTTCAAATACGCCAACTTTTTTCTGGACTCGGCAGACACGATACTCACCCAGTTCGGCACATCCACCGGCGCGCACAGGCTAGATATCGTCCTGCCGGTAGGGATCTCTTTCTACACGTTCCAGACGCTCAGCTACACAATCGATGTCTTCCGCGGGGTAACAAAGCCAGCGAACTCGTTCCTCTCTTTCGCAACCTACGTCGCCTTCTTTCCGCAACTGGTTGCTGGCCCCATCGAGCGATCTAGCCACCTCCTACCACAACTTGAGCAGGACAAGATCAGGCCGTCTGCCGGTCATCTTGACGAAGCGATGTGGCTCATCGCCGCGGGTTTCGCCAAGAAGGTCTTCATCGCGGACAATCTGGCGAGGATCGTCGGACAAGTTTTCGGCAGCAGCGATCCCGGGGGGCTGACCGTCGCCATCGGCACACTAGCGTTCGCATTCCAGATTTACGGCGACTTCTCCGGCTATAGCGACATCGCAAGAGGGGTTGCGAGACTCATGGGCGTAGACCTGATGGTCAACTTCCAAGCGCCGTACCTCTCGTCGGGTCCAGCCGACTTCTGGAGAAGGTGGCACGTCAGTCTTTCCACGTGGCTAAGAGACTACTTGTACATACCCCTCGGGGGAAACCGAGGTGGCACCGTTCGTATGTACAGGAACCTCGCCCTCACGATGCTGCTAGGCGGGCTATGGCACCGCGCGGCGTGGACATTCGTGATCTGGGGGGCGTACCAGGGACTTCTGCTCATTGGAGAGCGCCTCGTCTACGGTAAACCTCCCCCCCACCCGAGGACTTTCGAGCTCGGGCCGCGGAGCCTGGTGCGCACAGCGGTCACCTTCGTCTTCGTCTGCTACGGCTGGTTGATATTCCGCGCATCCTCGCTGTCCGATCTATGGGCCTTGACGCGAGCACTGGGCAGCGCACCGCTCTCCACCCATGGCCTGACCACGAGCTGGCTATGGGCCCTCGTGCTCTATGGAGGCTCCGCCATCATCCTGCAATTTCTGGCTGAGCGAGATCCGTCGCACCCGCTGCGAGGTATCCGCCCGCCTGTTCGCGCCATCATTCTGCTCGGCCTGCTGTACGCTTCGCTAGTCTTTGGAGCTCCGGGTGAGTCCCAGTTCATCTACTTCCAGTTTTAGAGATGTGAAGCGAACCCTCGGGTATCTCGCGGCGTATGCGCTCGCGCTGGAAGTAGCGATCAGCTTCTTGTTACACCCAGCCGACCTAGCAGATGTCCGTCAGGCTCAGGCCAAGTCTCCTCCGCGACAGACCTGCCTCGTGGTTGGCGACTCGGTCGCCAACCAGCTCGCCCCCCCCTTCGAGGGTGCACCCGTGCGGCGCCTCGCGGCGCGGTTTGGACACGCTGGAACACTAGGTGACCCGCGTGGACCGTCAGGGGAGTCCCTAGACGAGCGATGCGCGTTCCTCACAACGACCGCTGGGGCCACTCGACTCGGGGATCTGTTCCTGTTGAGGCGAGCCGTGGAAGCTGGAGCGACACCGTCAGAGATCCACCTCGTGCTCTCCCCCGGCGGTTGGGCGGCGGGCCGCCGAGGAAACCCCTATTTCGAAGATGGATTCACCCAGCGCTTCTCCTCACCGCAAGATATCTGGGAGACCTATCAGCTGACTTCGGATTGGGCGCTCGCAGGTCGCCAAGCAGCCGTTGGTTGGCTGCCCTCGGTGCGCGCGCGCGGCCCCTACGGGCAGCGCTTGCTCCTAGCGTTGGTACCGCAACCCCCCTCGCACGAGTCGCGCGATAGAGACACTGCCTGGAAGATCTCGGACTGGAACTACCTTGCCCTCGCCCCAATCGCCCAGCAGGCGCGACAGATCCAGGCGAAATTGGTGATCCACATGGCTCCGTACTCTGGGGATTCATTCAACCGCAGCGAGCTACAGTCCTTCCCCGAGGAAATGCGCCGGCTCGGCCTGACGTCAACCGCTGTCCCGTCCCCCTGGGAAGCCTCGCTCTTTAGAGACGGGACACACCTCAAGCATGAGAACGTCCCTCAGCTTGTTGCGTGGTTCCTCGAGGAGATCAAAGGCACCGAACGCAAGCCGGCCGAATCCTCACGGTAGTACCCGACTCGCGAGTTCTCGTGTGGTCATCCAGCTGTAGCCGGCCTCGCGCAACGAGGTAACCACCTGGGCGAACGCCGCCGCTTTGGCTTCCCAACGGATCTCTAGGCCAGGCTGGATACCCTTCAGCACCTCTAGACGGTCCCGGGCGTCTAGGAAATCGATCCCATGTAGCTCGAAGTTCACGACATCCCGGTGCGTGACGCCGCGGATGAAGCGTCGCACCGCCCGCCTCGGCGCCGGGCCGCCTGCCAACAGGGCTACACTCGAACCGAAGAAGGGTGCCCTAAGGCGTCGGGTCAGGGTGATCGGGACTTCGCGGAGCCCTCCGCCCCGTCGGTAGTAGACTTCCCCCAGACGATAAGGCTCTTGCGGAGCCAGCAACACACGGCCACCTCCCACGATCGACGCAGACCGTCTTCCAACCAGCCCCTGAGCCGCCAAGACGCCGAGCTTCAACAAGTAGTACGAGGGACAAGCAAAAACGGAGGAGTCGTACTCAAAGCCCGCCCAAGCGAGGTCGTCAGCGAAGCTCTGGCTCAAGACATAGCCAGGTGCCCGGAAGCCCACCGGGCGATACCCCAGCGTGCGGTCGATCAATTCCGTCGCACGCATCAAGTCGGAAGTCCGCCTCGGGCTCGACCAGCGGGAGAGGTCGTATGCGTGACTGAACGAGTGGTTCGCCATTTCGTCGCCGCGGCTCACGAAGGGCTGGAGCATCTCCCGTGTGACGGGACGCTCGAGGTCCCGACCGATCAGGAACAACGGACACAGGAGGTCAAACGCTTGCAGAAAGGCCAATAGGCGAGGGAGAGCCACCTCGTACACCGCGTGCACGTCGGTGGCATGGCTTGGTCTCAGGCCGTGAATAGCCAAGTACTCACCGACCTCATCGAGATCGACGCTGAGCGTCGCGAGGCGGCTCAGGGTTCACCTTCCAAGCACTCGGTCACGCTCCGTATCACGTGGCCGCGTTCATCTCGAGTCATCTCCGGAAACATCGGGATCGCGAATATCTCACCACAGAGGCGCTCCGTGTTGGGACATTGCGACGCTTCCACGCCACTGAGTACTCGCGCAAGTTCCGGCACCGGCTGACGGTAGAGAGGACGTTCGTAGTAGACCGCCGTCTGAACGCCACGGCGACCCAGTTGCGCGAGCAAGTCGGCTCGACGGACTGCCGAACCCACCAGCCGCAAGCAGTAGTTGGCAGAGACGATGCTTGGCCAACTCGGAAACGTCCGCACTCCACGACAAGCGCTGAGCGCCTCATCGTAGGCATCGGCGTGAGCTTGACGCATCCTCCTCCACTCGGGCAGGTGCGGTAGCTTTGCTGCCAGGAACGCAGCCTGGAGGGCATCCAGGCGGTGATTGGAGCCAAGAAGATCGTGGTGGTGAGGTCTGCTCGCGCCGTGAGCCCGCAGCAAGCGCACTCGGGCGGCAACCTCGGCTTTTGACGTCGTCACCATACCTCCGTCCCCCAAGCCTCCAAGAGGCTTACTCGGGAAGAAGCTGAAACACGCGATATCTCCGAGCGAGCCAACGGGGGAACCCTCGCGCCGCCCCCCATATGCCTGAGCGGCGTCTTCAATCAAGACGGCGCCGTGCTGAGCGCACACACGACGGAGTGCTTGGGTATCCGCCGGGGCCCCGAACAGGTGCACGCAAACGACAGCCTTCGTACGCCCTGTCATCAACCTCGACACCGACGCCGAGTCGATATTGAACCCATCCGCCTCAACATCGGCAAACCTGGGAACGGCCCCGACGTTCAGAATGCTGCCGACGGTAGCGAAAAAGCTGAAGCTGGTAGTGACAACCTCGTCTCCAGGCACTACGCCCGCTGCTCTCAACGCCAGAGACAGTGCGTCGGAACCACTACTCACACCAACGCCGTATTCCGCGCCAACGCTCTCAGCGAAATCGCGCTCGAACGCGGCCACTTCGTCTCCGAGGATAAACCGTGACCCTTCGAGGACTCGCTTGAAAGCCGCCTCGAGTTCCAGCGCCAGCGCTTGGTGCTGCCTTGTCAGGTCAACCAGCGGTACGGATGGCAACTCGCCGGCGCTACTCATGGAAGCGGCATACCCCTCTCCGACTTCTGCGGTATCGCTCACCGGTGTGTGGACACACGGCAACGTCCCCGGAGCCAAAATCGAGGCGCTCTCCCCAGCGACTGACCCATCCCATCCTCCGTGCGGGCACGCCGACCACCAACGCGAATGGTTGCACGTCGCGATGGACCACCGCCCCGGCCCCCACCAGGCAATACTCCCCAAGCGTGATTCCGCAGACAACCGTTGCGTTGGCCCCGATGCTGGCCCCACGACACACTCGGGTAGCGCGGAACTCTCCGCGACGGCTCACGAACGCGCGAGGATTCAAGACATTGGTGAAAACAACGCTCGGTCCACAGAACACTTCGTCCTCGATAGTTACGCCCTCGTACACACTCACGTTGTTCTGAAGCTTCACACCCCGGCCTATCCGGACGCCGGCTGCGATGAAGCAGTTCTGACCGATCGTACAGTCGGGACCGATAACAGCCCCCTCCATTATATGGCTGAAGTGCCAAACCTTCGTGTTCTCACCAAGCTTCGCCCGAAGGCTAACCACAGCCGTGCGGTGCACTTTGGCGGACTCGAGCCCCATTCAGCAGACAGGCTCCCACTTCCCGCCTCGCGCCCAGGAACGGTCACCAGCCTCAAGGGCTTGGACCACGGCTAAGCCGTCCGGCCCGTCCGTCTTCGGTGCCTGACCAGTCCGGATGCAAGATACGAAGTGCATGAATTCCAGAGCGAGCGGCTCGAGCGGGGCCACCCCAACCGTCACGGTTCGCCCTCGAATGCGCACGGTAACTCGGGAGTCGTTCCCGACGAACCTTATCTCGCCTCCCTCGCACGTCACGCGTACCCACGAGTTCTTGGGCGCCTCGAAAGCAACGCGTACGTCTCCAGTAACCCCGTTCGCGCAGCGGTACTGTGCGCGAGCCGAATTCCCAACGCCCCAGCACCTAACATTGTCAATCGGCGCTCCGGCGAGGTGTTCAACGAGGCTCAGATCATGAGGAGCTAGACACCACCACGGATTCTCTTCGCTCGCGCGTTCGACCATTCGTGCGCTCGAAACTCGCACCGGTGCTCCGAACTCTCCGCCGTCTACCAACGCCCTCACCGCCGATATCCCAGGGTGATAGCGCAGGATATGACCAACCATCAGCGTGCGCCGATGCTCGCGAGCAAGTGTGCAGAGCTCCCGGGCGTCTGAACTGCGTAGTGCTAGTGGCTTCTCGACAAAGACGTGACAGCCCGACATCAGCGCCTGTCGCGCTTGTTCGTAGTGAACTTCTGAGGGCGAGGCGAGGATCACCGCGTCGGGTCTGACTTCCCGAATGAGTCCCCCAACGTCTGGGGCCAACGGGACCCCGAGGTCGCCAACGTCCGCCGGCTCCACGACTCCCGTGAGACGCACGCCAACCGTGTTTCGCGCAACTCGGAGCAGATTGCGTCCCCAGCGCCCGACTCCGACAATCGCAACAGACAGTGGCGTCAGGGGGGGGTCAATTCCGGTGAGCGGATGAACAAGGCTCTCTTGCTTTGCACCAATATCCAAAGTACAGGCTCCCAAGGCTCGGCCCCATTGCTACCACAACCCCCGGTGAATCGAGCCGGCTACCGCCGCTTTTCACCGTCTGGCACCAGGCACGTTCCGGATCCGGGATCGTATGTAGCAAGACTGGCGCCCGTCGGACCACCGCAATGCTCTTCAACAGCCTGACCTTCGTGGTCTTCTTCCTTGCATTTCTGCCGACGTTCTACCTGAGCCGTGGAACGACGCGTACGGCCGTCTGCCTCGTCGGTAGCTACATCTTCTATGGCTGGTGGGATTGGCGGTTCACCGGCCTCCTGGCGATGTCGACCCTCGTCGACTTCTACGTCGGGCAGCGACTCGGAAAGGAAGAGCGGCAACACGCGCGGCGACGGCTCATGGCAGTCAGCCTACTCGTTAACCTGGGTGCGCTCGGCCTATTCAAGTACGCAAACTTCTTCATGGACAGTGCGATAGCAAGCCTGCACGCACTAGGCATATCCGCGAACGAGCGTCATTTGAGTCTGATTCTACCGGTCGGGATATCGTTCTACACGTTTCAGACTCTCAGTTACACTATCGACATCTATCGTAAGAAGCTCGCTCCGGAGCCTAGCTTCATTCGCTTCGCCGCGTACGTCGCGCTCTTTCCTCAGCTCGTCGCCGGACCGATTGTGAGGGCTAGTGAATTCCTCCCGCAGCTCAGGATTACGCGACGCTTCGATGCTGACCGCTTCGAGTCGGGCATGACGCTGATGGCGTGGGGCTTCGTCAAGAAGGTGGTGATCGCCGACTCGCTGGCCGGCGTTGTCGATCATCGCTTCAGAGTGCCGGCGGCGCACGATGCTCTGGGCTTGTCAGTCGGGGTGTTCTGCTACGCCTTCCAAATCTATGCGGATTTTTCTGGCTACTCGGACATCGCGATCGGCGCGGCGCGAGTCCTCGGTTTCGACTTTCCCGAGAACTTTCGGCGCCCCTACTTCTCCACAAGCTTCCAGGAGTTCTGGCGGCGCTGGCCCATTTCCTTGTCGAGCTGGCTGAGGGA
>JAUILJ010000447.1 GCA_030433055.1 Polyangia bacterium | reverse complement strand
TGCTCCTTGTGCTCTGGTGGCGGCTCCTTGTGACCGGTGTCCAAGCGATCGAGGAACGCCTGGACCCGGCTCTCCGCGACTGGCCCCCATTTGACCGCCAGCTCTCGGGCCATGGCAGGAGTCTCCTTGGAGAGCTGCAACGCCTCCTGGAACACCCGCGGGAAGACCAACGCACCGAAGCCGTACGCCCCGCCAAAGACCACCAGGTAGACCAAGATGATGGCCAGTGCCCTGGGGATACGCCGACGCTCGCACAACGCGACCAGCGGCGTGAGCACGTAGGCCAGGATCAGAGCCACGATGAACGGGAGCAGCACCTCGCGGGTGGCGATCAGCAGCGCCGTAACGGCGATTCCGCTAACCAAAAGGAAGACGACGCGGGAGCGATTCCAGCCCGGCCGCGAATCCCGCTGGGGGAAATTGCCACTCGCCGTGTCGGTCATAGGGAGGTCGCAGCCTGGCTGCTCCCTCGGGTGCTACACGCTCCTCGCTGCCCAGTCGAGTCGGTTCGGCAAAGCGCTAGGTTGCTGCGGCGTTCGACGCTACTTGCCAGTCTTGACGATGAAAGGGCCGGCCGCGATGGGATCGCTCCCGACGTCCCACTGCGAGGGGCTGGTACCCACCAGGACGAGTTCGCCGGAGCCCAGAGAGGCAATTCCGGCCGCATCCGCGCCTTTGACACCGACCTGACGATGCCACGAGTATTGGCCGCCGGAGTCGAACCTCAGCAGGACTGATTCTTCCCACAGGATTGGTGACCCACCAAACGTCGCGTCCGTGAGTGCTTTCCCCAACAACGCCACGTCGACACCGTCTTGGTCGGTCATGCGTACCGAGTTCCAATCGAGCGGACCCAGTGTGACTCCCCAGTCCTGTGATATTGCGGTACTGGAGGGGTGAAGGCGGAGCAGGAACGTTTGGTCGCTGACGCTGCGGGGCAGTCCAGCGATTTCCTCTTGGTAATATCCGACGACGGACAGACCACCCTGTCCTTCTCGACCGATCCTCAAGGGCTGTAAGAATTGCTTTCCTGTCCCGGAGTACACTCGCTTGATCACAGGCCCACCACTCAACGGCCTGCCGACCACGAAGCCCACCGAGCCGCCGAGGAGTGGTGTTACTGGATCTCCGTCACCAAAGTCGAACGCTCCCCAGGTTCGTCCAACGAAGAAGACATACCCGTCGCTTACCACGACGTCGTTGACATAGTCCTCCTTCGCGGTCGCGACGTACTCGGACCAAAGTAGGACTCCCTGTGCGGAGTATTCCGCGAGGAATCCATCGGCACCAACAGGTTCATGCTCTCCATCTCCCAGGTCGATGGGTTCGTCAATCCCCCCTGAAACCACGACGCCATTGGGCGAAGCCGCAACCGAACGGAACGAGGGCACCGGAAGCTCCTTGCTCCAGCGATCCACACCGCCGGCCCCCAAAGCCACCAGCGCAGACCGTTCGAAGCCAACCAGCCCCACCCGAAGGACTACGTAGGCACCATGGGTTGACGGGTCCCACGCTAGATCAATGGGGGTTCCCGGCACCGGCGTCAGCCAGGCCTCTGCTCCTCCCGCGCTTATTTCAGCGACGAAGCCAACTCCGTCAGCAGCAGAGTAGGCTTTTCCTGCAAACGTCGCGTTCGCTCCAATGGTCCCAGCAACCAGGACTTCTCCCGTCGCGGTCACAGCGGTCAGCGTGGGCCTGAGATCGGAGAAAGCTCGCGACCAGATTCCGCATTCATAACCATCGCAGTTTTCGTCGACGTCACTGGCCGAGCAGTCCTCCACCGCCGGTAAGCTCTCCCCAACACACTCCCCGTAGCCGTCCCCAAGGGCGTTGCAGGTCCGTTCCCCCGCGGAACAGATCCCCTTCCCTTGGGTACCGGTGGGACCCGAGTAACAGCCTTGCTTGGTGTTCGGCTCGCAAAGCTGACCACCGCCCCCTCCGACGGCGCCCCCTCCGACGGCGCCCACGCCCGCCCCGCCCAGGGCTCCGGTGCCAGCTCCTCCCGTGGCTCCGCCCGACGCTCCGCCAGTAGCCCCTGCGCCCGCAGCTGCGCCCGCGCCGCCGGCAGCCCCAGCACCGGCAGCCCCAGCACCGGCAGCCCCCCCAGCACCCCCTGTGAGGGCAGGACGGAACTCGTCCAATCCCAGAACCTGCGAGCAGGACGCGAGAGCGCAGCTGGAAGCAAGCAGGGCGAACGCACAGCGGGAACGGAGCGACATGTTGGGCGATGTTGGCGCGGCCGAGACAACATCGCAACAGCGACGCCCTCAGGGAAGCGCCCTGGCAACGCAAAAGGCCCACCGGGGATCTCCCGATGGGCCTTCTCTATTCTTTCAATGCGCGCTCACTGACAGACGGTACCGCACGCACCTGGGAAGCTCGTGCCACCCGAGTTGCCGCCCAAGGTGCAGATCAGCAACTCGTCGTACTGGAAGTAGCAGCACTCGCCTTGCTACGCCTCCTCCTGGTGGTTCAGGTAGCCCTACTTCCCAGTCTTGAACAGCGCGTAACCGGCTACGTTCGGTACCTGTAGGTCACCGATCGTCAAGCCAGCTGCATTGGAGGAGGCCACCCCGACAAGCTCGCCGGAAGGCAACTCCGCAACACTCCGCACCCAGCCATTGGGTGTACCAAACTGGAGCTGCCAGGACGGCTGCTTATCCGCCTGGCTTATCCGCATCATCAGACCGTTTCCGGACTGGATCTGTTGTCCCACATAGTCAACGCTGTGCTCGGCTTCGCCGTACGCGATCACGTCTCCTGATGCCGTCAGCCTCAAACGCGTCGACTCCGCACGGAAAGGACGAAGGTCCTTGACCCAATCGACTTGATAGCGGAACGGTGCACCGCTAATGTAGACACGCGCGAGAAATACCTGAGCCTCGGACCCGAGCGTGTCGTCGAACTCGAACTCATCGAAATCCGCCGTAGTGCTAAGCGCAATGAACCGCCCGCCCCCGCTATCGCCAACGATTGCGAGTGCTTCTGCTCGAACGCGGCTGGCACCAAAGTCCCCGTTTCCGCTCTGCGAAGCCTCCCCGTCAGGCTTGAAATGCTGAATGATCGCAACGTCTCCGGCTGCGCCGACGCAGTCGTAGCCCCCATCAGGGGTTGCCATCAGGTCGTTGAACCGACTCGCTGCACTGACCACGGACTTCCACGTCAGACCCCCATCACGATCAAAACGTGCGACCAGTGCATCCTCTCCGACTGGCTGGATCTCCCCGTCGCCTAGGTTGACAGGCGCAGTCACCGCTCCCGCAAGAACTACTCCAGTTGCGTCCGCGACCAACCGCCGAAACAGGGGTTGGTCATACTCTTTCCACCATCGTTCAACGCCGGCAGCGTCGACAGCCAGGACCTGTGTGTGCGGCGCGCCGACAAGGCCCTTCGGCGTCTCGGCAAGCAGATACGCGCCACCGGTGACGTCTGGCACCACCTGTCGCACTGCGCCAATCGCGCGATCCATTTGAACGAACCACAGCTCGTCCCCCGAAGCGCTGACCTTCGCTACAAATCCAGTATGAGGAAATGAAGCGACATGCTCCTCTCCCGCGAACGTCACGGAGCCAAAGAACGTACCGGCAACGAGTAGCGCACCGTCCACTTCCGTCACCGCATGCAGGTAGATCTGCGGGATTGCCTTCCCCCAGATCCCGCATTCATGACCATCGCAGTTCTCGTCGACGTCACTCGCCGAGCAGTCCTCCACCGCCGGTAAGCTCTCCCCAAGGCACTCCCCGTAGCCGTCCCCAAGGGCGTTGCAGGTCTGTTCCCCCGCGGAACAGATCCCCTTCCCTTGGGTACCGGTGGGACCCGAGTAACAGCCCTGCGTGGTGTTCGGCTCGCACAATTGGGCACCGCCGCCGCCGGCCGTACCGCCACTCGTGCCCCCGGCCGCACTGGTGCCTCCAGTCCCGGATGAGGCGGATGAACCGGCAACCGATCCTCCCTCTCCTGCGACACCGCCGGAACCTGTACCAGCCGCCCCGGACGCCCCACCTGCGTGTCCGATTCCACCGGAACCCCCGGCCTCGCCTGGCCGAAATTCATCCAACCCCAAGAGTCGCGAGCACGACGCGAGCATGAGACCCGTGATCACGACGGTGAGGAAACGGGTTTGCCTGATAGCCATGGCCGCAGAGAGTGGCGCGGTTCGCGTGGCCGCGCAACCTCGAGGACCCCGAGGAAACGCACATGGAAAGGGAAAGGCCCACCAGGCGACCTGATGGGCCCTCGCTCGCGATCTATTTGATCACTGGCAAGCCGTACCGCACGCGCCTGGGAAGGTAGAACCATCGCCAAACGAGCAGTAAATCAGCTCCGCTAGGTCGTCGACCCCGTTCGGGTACTGCGTGTCGCAGTTGTCGTAACAATTCGGGTCGCTGGAGGTCGAGCAAGCGTTGTAGCAGGTGTTTAGATCGAGGCAGTCCTGGCTCCCCGAACAGATGTTGGCCTGCCTGTAGCAACACCCACCAAACGCCGCCGTCTGGCAATCGTCACATGCCTGCGCAGACGGCGAGCCGAAACTGGTACCCCCATCATTGCAGTTGTACGACCAGCTGGCGCTCTGGACGGTCAGGCACTTACCCCCGGGCACGGGCGTGCTGTTGTAGTTTCCGTCCAGAGTCACCTCGGTAAGCGTGACGCCCGACAGGCTCCCCGTGGTTCCCGCGATGACGCCGGTCGACCCGTAGTAGTCCACCGAGGTCAGCGTCATCGTTCCGCTCATCTGATAGTACTGCGTGGTGGTTGTCGTATCGGAAAACACGCGGACGCAGCGCTCGCACGTCGCGTAGTTGTCATCTGGAGAGACGCTCAGGTCACGACTACCTGCTGTCGCACCGTAAAACTCGAGCTGAAAATAGTCGGGTTCACTCGTCCCCAGTTCCGGATCGACCTCGCCACTGAGCACGTTCCCTCCAAACGGTGCGAGCGCGGAAACGGTGATGGGCGTACACGTCTGCGTCGCACCTCCGGTACCCCCTGTTCCCGTCCCTCCGGTGCCGCCGGTCGCAGCACCACCAGTGCCTGCTCCACCAGTGCCACCGGTTGCCGCACCGCCCGTGGAAGCGCCACCGGTTGCTGCGCCGCCCGTGGAAGCGCCACCGGTTGCTGCGCCGCCCGTGGAAGCACCACCGGTTGCTGCGCCGCCCGTGGAAGCACCACCGGTCGCCGCGCCGCCCGTGGAAGCACCGCCGGTTGCAGCGCCGCCCGTGGAAGCACCGCCGCTCCCGCCAGCGCCCACGCCGCCGGAGCCACCGTTGACCGTGCCACCCGAGCCGCCATTGACGAAGCCGCCACTGCCGCCCTGAGTGGAACTCCCTGCGGAAGCGCCGGAGGCCCCTCCGCTGCCGCTGCTGCCACCATTGCTTATACTTGAGTCGTCGGCGGAACTACAACCACCCAGGCCAACCACCAAACTCAATAGACACACCGCTTGAATGCGCATCCCAATCGCCTCCTAGGCCACTTATGTTTCCTCCGGGAACCGACGGGGAGTTACCACACAACAGCGGTCTCGGACCCAGAGTGGGGCTCATGTAACCCGATCTGAGCGGCGTGACTACCCCCAGCTCGAAATTTTTCCACAAGGGAAGATTTTCTGACGGCCGAACGTCCCTGGTCTTGAACTGGAACACTTACTCCACGATAAGTGAGGGAGGACCCCGATCCCGCAGTACGGCTGGACGAAACCGCGCGTCCGAAAGCCACAACCGCCGGTCCTGGTCCGGTATGAGAAAGCGAGCCCTACGTGGAGGCGCAAGCGAAAGAGCGCGTCAGGTGCTGGAAAAAGAAGAGGCCCATCGGGGGATCCCGACGGGCCTTTCACGTGGTGTGCTCTAGCGCCTCACTGACACGCGAGGTAGCACGCGCCCGAGTTGCTCGTACCAAACAGGCAAGCGTACTGCGAGGCCCCATTGGAGTACTGCGATACGCAACTGTCGTAGCAAGTTTGGTCCTGACAAGAGTTGTCGATCAGACACTGCTCGAAGTCATCCCAGCAGTCGTTTCCGCCAGAGTTCTGGCAAGCCGTTTCCTGCGCAGAGCAGCAACCAGCGTTCTCGGCCGTAACGCAATCTGAACAGGACGTACTGCCCGTGAACTCGACGCCACCGTCCGTGCAAGTATCGGTGAGGCTCCAGCTCGCGCTGGCGATGGTGAGGCAACTCCCACCATTGACCGGCGTCGAGGTAAAACCGTTGTTGGGGTCGATCGTGACCTCGATCAGCGTGACGTTGGTGAGAGAGCCGGCGCTGAGCTGTTCAGCTACCGAGTCGACACTGGTCAACTCGAGGCTCCCGCTGGCCTGATAGTAGATCCGCCCAATTCCGCTCGAAGACACATCCTCGTTCACTCGAACGCAGTTGACGCACGTGGAGTAGTTGTCATCGGGGGCAGCGCTGAGATCGAAGGTACCGGTGCTAGCACCGTAGAACTCGATCGCCGCGACATCCGCGTCTGAGCCCCCAAGCGCGGGCGCTACGTCGAAGTTGACGGTGTTTTCATAGAAACCACCTCGGGCGTTTGTGAGTGTCACCGCGGTGCATCCAGAAGTCATGCCCCCCGTGCCGCCGGTCCCTGCGCCACCGGTACCACCGGTTGAAGCGCCGCCGGTTTCCGCGCCACCCGTGGAAGCGCCACCCGTGGAAGCGCCACCGGTACCACCCGTGGAAGCACCGCCGGTTGCAGCGCCGCCCGTGGAAGCACCGCCGGTTGCCGCGCCACCCGTGGAAGCGCCACCGGTTGCTGCGC
>JAUILJ010000446.1 GCA_030433055.1 Polyangia bacterium | reverse complement strand
CTTTGGGGAGCTTGGCCTACTGACCGACTCGAGGCGGCCGACATCCGCCGTCGCCAGCGAGGACTCCGAGTTGCTGGTCATCGATCGGCTGCTGATCTCCGATCTGGCGGCGAGTGAACCCAGCGTCCTCACCGTGCTGCTGCGTTTCATCCGGGAGCGTCTGGTCAATGCGCTGGTGCTGACCAGTCCACTGTTTGCGCCTTTCGCCGGGGGAGAGCGACGCGCGTTGGCCTCCCGCTTCCACTTCCTGGAGGTGGAGTCCGACGTCGAGTTGCTCACTCAAGGCGAGCGAGCCGACGGCCTCTACATCCTGCTCAGTGGCGAGGCGGAGGTGAACTTTCGGGGCGAACCGCTCCAGAGTCTCCTCCCCGGGGACGTCTTCGGGGAGCTGTCGCTGATGGACGGCTCCGCCTCGGAAGAGAGCGTGGTCAGCCTCACCAAGTGCTTCGCGCTGCGCCTCGATGGCGCGGACTTTCGCGAGATCATCATGACGCATCCGCAGGTACTTGAATACCTCGCGGAACTGGCTGAGGCACGACGCGAAGTTCGCCAAGGCCTGTTCAGCGACTACCCACCGCCCACAAACTAGCCCGATGCAAACTGACCCGGAAGCAGTCTTCAAGCGCGCTCTCCAGGCCATCGAGGCGCGAGATGCGGAGACCATCGAGGCGTTGCGGGACGTCGTCACACCGGACCTCGTGACGCGCCTCCTGCGAACCTGGCGGGCGTCGCTACCCTGGGACGCCAAGGATCTGTACGTCGCGCTGCTCATGGATCAGAGCGAGAGTCGCATCGAAGCGCTGATGCAGGACGCCCTGGCGTCGCCGAGTGTCGAGTCCCGCGCCTATGCCATCTGCTACCTGGACGCGAGCTCGGTGAGCTTCACGGAGCTGTTGAGCGCCGGCGGCTGGGTCGATCCGAGCAAGGTCGATCGGCGCATCAGGAGCTACAGGCACCGGGCTGGTATCGTGGACAGCACCACGCCCTGCCCCCATTGTGGGGCGCCGTTGCGCCTAGATCCCTACGGCAATGCCGCCTTGCGCTGCGATTTCTGCAAGCAACAGCTGGCAGCAGCGCCCGACGCTGACCCTGGCAGGTTCCTTCGGGAAGGGCGCCACTGGGAGATCCGCACCGGAGTTCCAATCTCCAAGAGTGACCCCGAACTGTCCCAGATCACCAGCGTCATCCCGCTCGATCAGGCAGCCATGAAGTTCCGCGCACTGGATCGGCCATTCGGGCCAGAGATGGCCCTGCTGGTCCAGCTGATTCGCTTCGATGGCGACCACGAGACCACGCTGACCAGCAGCACGAATCCGGTGAGGCCTGAGACCACGACCTTGTACAAGGGTTGGACCATCCCACGCCGCGCGGACTACGAGCTGCGCGTGTGGAACGCCAGCACCCACGGCCTGCTGGCGACCACCCGCTTTCGCATGGTGTAAGCCGTGGGCTGCTACGTCCGACACCGCACTCTCGAGCGTGGCGGCTCTCGGGCGTGGCGGCTGGACCGCGAGGCCATTTGGGGTGAGGGCATTCGGGGGAGAGGCGCGCCGACCCAGGCGCTGATTGCACGCCGATGTGGATCCGCGCTACCTCTCGCTCATGGGCGCAGCCGAGCACGACGCATTCACACTGCAGCGCGGTGAGAGCCCGCTGCTCGTCAGCGTACCCCACTCCGGCACGCTCCTTCCTGGCGCCCTCGCTGACCGACTCACGCCCCAAGCCCAAGCGTTGCCCGACACCGACTGGCACGTAGAGAAGCTCTACGAGTGCGCGCCGAGCCTCGACGTCACCTGCCTGGTCGCGCACTACAGCCGCTACCTGATCGATCTGAACCGCGACCCGAGCGGCGCCTCGCTGTACCCCGGCAGGAGCGTCACGGAGCTGTGCCCGACCACCAGCTTCGCCGGCGAGCCGCTGTACCGACAGGGCGAGGCGCCTAGCCCCAGCGAAATCGACACCCGGCGAACCCGCTACTTCGACCCCTATCACGCCGCCCTGCGCGCAGAGCTCGACCGGCTCAAGGCTCGCCACGGGTTCGCCGTGCTGCTCGACGGACATTCTATCCGCGCGGAAGTACCACGCTTCTTCGAAGGCCGCCTGCCGGATCTGAACCTGGGCACGGCTGGTGGCTCGAGCTGCGCGCAGGAGCTGGCGCAAGTCGCTGCAAACGTGCTCGAAAGGGCCGGTATGACCTGGGTTGCCAACGGGCGCTTCAAAGGCGGGTTCATCACCCGGCACTTCGGCGAGCCCGAAGCTGGCGTCCACGCCCTGCAGCTCGAGATGGCACAAACGGCGTACATGGATGAGGCGCCTCCGTTTCCGTGGGATCCGGAACGCGCCGCGCCCCTCGCTCGAGTGCTCAGGCGCCTCGTGACGAGCCTCAGGGACTGGCGCCCAGAGGGCAGTCGAGGCAACACGGCAGGTACGGAGTAGACGTGGCCCGACGCATCCTTGCTTGTGAAGCACTCTTCGACGGCATGCGCTGGCATGCACCAGGTGTTCTGGAGATCGATGGAGCGAGCATCCACGCCGTCGGGCAAAGCGCCGAAACCGTCCACGAACGCATCCCGGGTGTGGTGCTCCCGGGTGTGCCCAACTTGCACTCCCATGCCTTCCAGAGGGCGTTCGCTGGCCTCACGGAGCAGTCGAAGGGCGGCGGCAAGGATAGCTTCTGGAGCTGGCGTGAAGCCATGTACCACTTCGCGGCGAGCCTCGATCCCGACGCCGTGGAAGCCATCGCCGAGCACGTGTTCCTCGAGATGCTCGAGGCTGGCTACACGAGCGTCGCCGAGTTTCACTACGTGCATCACGCGGCCGATGGCTCGCCTTACGCAGACCTAGCAGAGCTGGGCAAGCGCGTCGTGGCGGCAGCGCGTTCCGTGGGGATGCGCATCACGCTGCTGCCGGTATTCTACGAAGCCGCCGGCTTCGGCCCGAAGCCCATCGAGCCCGGTCAGCGGCGCTTCTACAACACGCCAGAACGCTACCTCGAGCTGTGGAGTGGGCTGATGCGAGAGCGCGATGGCCTGGTGACTCTTGGCGCGGCCCCACACAGCTTGCGTGCCGCCCCCCTGGGCGGGCTCAACGCCGTGGTGCGAGAGGTTCGGCGCCTGGCGCCCGAGGCTCCGATCCACATCCACATCGCAGAACAACTGCGCGAAGTGGAAGAGTGCTTGGCCCACCACGGCCAGCGTCCCGTGGAGCTGCTGCTGGAGAATGCAGCGGTGGACAAAGGTTGGTGCCTGGTCCACGCGACACACCTCACGGAGAGCGAGCAAGCGTCGCTGGCCCGCTCGGGAGCGGTCGCCGGGCTCTGCCCCACGACCGAGGCGAACCTCGGTGACGGCATTTTTCCACTTGGTAACTTTCGTCGTCACGGAGGCCGCTGGGGCGTGGGAAGCGACAGCCAAATCACCATCGACCCCGCGCAGGAGCTGCGCTTGCTCGAGTACGGGCAACGGCTGATCCACCACACCCGAAACACCCAGCTGAGCGGAGACCACCCCGAGCACACGGGCACGCGCCTGTTGTCGGAATCGCTGCTCGGCGGGGCTCAAGCGCTGGGCTCTCCCGTCGGCCGCTTGCTCCCGGGCTGCCCCGCAGACTTGGTGTGCCTCGACCCGTCGCACCCCAACCTGCTGGCCCGCGCTCATGAAGCCAAGCTGGATAGCTGGATCTTCGCCTGCAACCGGCCAGCAGTGTCCCGCGTGATGGTGGGCGGGCGCTGGGTCGTCAGCGAAGGCCAACACACGCGGCGAGAAGCTGTGAGCCGGCGCTTCAGGCGCTGCCTGGAGCGACTACGAGCCTGATCTGAACCGGCCCCTGGCCTACTCCGCCTCGCCGGGTAGCCGCGGCGACGGGACACAGCGATAGGAAAAGTCACCCATCGCGCCATCCAGCACCCAGACCCACTCACCGGTCTCCGGGTTCACCTCGCGGATACGCGAACGGGAAGGGAACGGCATCGTGACGGAATCGGTGATGGTGCTGTCCAGGATCAAGTAGTTCCCGTTGGACAGGCGATCGATGTCCCCCGCGATCAGTGACAGGTACTGCTCGTGGCCGTCCACCCAGTCAATCGTGGCTTCCATCGTCTGAGTGTCGAGCACGAGGCGCATGGGCCGCGTGGTCCACAATGAGGAGTCACGGTTGGGATCTCCCACGCCGTTGTCGAACAGCAAGAGCGAACCATCGGGTTGCAGCTCGGGGGAGTGCTGGTGGAAGAACCAGTGATCACCGCTCAAGCTGAAGTCTCCTTCGTCCCCCAGCTTCCAGACGACGTCGCCGGTCTTGTGATCGATCTTTATCACCCAGTCCTGGTGTCGCATGCTGAAGATGAACGAGTCGTCTTCGGGGACGTAGATCACTCCGTTTCCGTGGCTCCAGTCCTTCGCTTGTTCCCCCGTCGTCGGACTGAAGATGGGGTAGAACGTGTTGTCGAAATCAGCTCGCTTGCGCTGGGGATCGAGGTGATCGAGGGCGCTCCAGCTCCAGGCGATCACACCCGAGGGTGTAAACTCCACCAAGAAGTCGCCAACGACGTAGTGATCCTGATTGTCCGCGGGATAGAATATCTCTCGCGCTTCGATGCTGATGGCCATGAAGTTGCCGTTTGGCAACGGGATCACGTCATGGTGGAAGAGTGGAACCCCGAGCTGGTTGGTCGTGACCTCGCTCAGGGTTTCACCGAGTTCGTCCATGATCCGCAGGCGATCCCCGAGGATGAAGAGCATGTTTCCGTCCGGAAGGATCTTGATACCCGCCGGGAGGTGATCCAGCGCCTCCGCGTCGGGATACGCCAGGAACCAGCGCGTCTTGCCGGCCTCGTCCACGACGTAGAGGCCAGCGTTGTTCACGACTGGCGCCTCGGAGTAGTCGAACATTCGATAGTCGGAGGCTGGTGTGCCCGAAGTCGTGACGTCGAAGCTGCTCTTGTACCCGGGCAACGCTAGAGGTGTCTTGAAGTTGACCGAGTAGCGCTCGGCGTCGATCACCAACTCCGCGACGTAGTCGGTCGCCGGCTCGAGGCCTCGCAGGCGGAAGCGGCGCGACTCAGGGTCCTCATCCGCGATCGTCGCGACATGAACCCCAGGATCCGCAGAGTCGCTCGCCAACTCGAGCTGCGCATCGATTCCGTCGGGTAACGTCGCAACGACGTCTACCACCATCGGTTGTTGCTCGTACAGCTCGGGGGTCAGCGCAGGCTCCACCACACCACCGGTCCCGCCGGTTCCTCCAGCGGTGCCACCGCTGCCTGAGGTCCCAGCGCTACCGCCGCTGCCAGCGGAGGATCCATCGTCTGAGCACGCAAGCTGGAGCCCAGCCGCGCACACCACAACCAAAGCTCCAAGCATCAAGCGCATGCTCAGGATCTAGCATGGAGCACGGGAGTATGGAGCCGCTCGGCGCGCCCCGCGGGTGCCAAGCGCCGGGCGCAGACCGACCCACACGGCCCTGTGCCCTGTGGGTGAAAGTTTCCGCGCCCGCGCCCCAAGGACCGCTCCGTACCTGGACTGCGGCGCCGCCACCCACGAGTCCGAAGTTTGCTCCTCGGCACCCGGAGCCGGCAGGACCAGCTGGCCCAGGTACGGACGCCCAAAGCCTGCTCCACGACATTTACCGCAGGGAAAATTTCGCAACCGTACCTGACGCATCCGCCTTCGCCGGCCAACGGGCCGGATTCGCGGGCGGCTCCGCGCTGAGCCCGGAGAAGTCGCGCCCTGCGGGCTGATTTTCGCGGGAGAAGCGCCCGGATCCCGCCTCCAGGCCGGGGGTTTGTTCCGCAGTGAAGTCACACACTTGAGTTTGATGCTGAGGCTGTCATGGTTGCGCCCGCCCGAGCCCGGACCCCCGCGGCCTGCCTACCCCTTACCCCTGCGAGGTCAGCCATGATCACCGTAAGCGAAGTCTCAATGAACTTTGGCGAACAGATGCTGTTCGACAACGTCAACGTCACCTTCAACGAAGGGGAACGCTACGGCCTCACGGGCCCCAACGGTGCAGGCAAGTCGACCTTCATGCGCATCGTCACCGGTGAGCAGGAGCCGATGTCCGGCAACGTGCGGCGCCCCAAGCGCGTCGGCATCCTGCGCCAGGACCACTATCGCTTCGACGAGAACCGCGTGATCGACGTGGTGCTGATGGGCAACGACAACCTCTGGCAGGCCATGCACGAGAAAGAGACGTTGCTCGAGAAGGGGGACGACCTCACCGACGAAGACGGCATGCGCCTCGGAGAGCTCGAGGGGGTGATCGCGGAGGAAGACGGCTACATGGCTGAGGCCGAAGCCACCGAGCTGCTCGAGGGCCTGGGCATCCCTGAAAAATTCCACGCTGGAAAGATGGCCGCGCTGACCGGCGGCGACAAGGTGCGGGTGCTGCTGGCACAAGCGCTCTTTGGCAAGCCCGACGCCCTGCTCCTCGACGAGCCGACCAACGCCCTGGACATCGCGAGCATCCGCTGGCTCGAAGGCTTCCTGTTGGAGTACCGCGGTGTTCTGGTGGTGATCAGCCACGATCGCCACTTCCTCAACGAGGTGTGTACCCGCATCGCAGACATCGACTACCAGACCATCATCGTCTACCCCGGCAACTACGACGACATGGTGCACCAGAAGGCGGAGGCGCGGGGCAGCCTCGAGCTGGCCAACTCGGCCAAGCAAAAGAAGATCCAGGATCTCCAGGAGTTCGTACAACGTTTCCGCGCGGGTAGCCGTGCCAGCCAGGTGAAGAGCCGCGAGAAGGCCCTCGAGCGGGAG
>JAUILJ010000445.1 GCA_030433055.1 Polyangia bacterium | reverse complement strand
CACCCGGGAGCCGCTGGGGGCCGAGACCCACCTGGAGCTCTCGCTTGGCGAAGGCGCGAACAGGCCGCTCTTGATCCGTACGAAAACGCAAGGTTTCGACGCCCCCGAGGTGGGAGCAGAGGTGCGCGCGGCCCTGGACCCCGCGGGGCTGCACTGGTTCGAGGGAGACAGCGGCAAGCGACTGGCTCCGGTGGAGAGCCCATGAAGCTGTCTCGCCGTGCGTTTCTCGGCGGCGCTGCCGGAGTCGCTCTGGGCTGCCAAGACCGCAGCGTGCCCCCGGGACGCCAGCTGGTGCCCTTCTGGTTCAGCTACGGAGGCAAGAACCGCAAGGTGCTGGAGAAGCTGGTCGACCGCTACAACCAGAGCCAAGCGAAGAACTGGGTGCACGCTGTCTTCCAGGGCGACTACTTCGAGAACCTGGCCAAGCTACGCACGGCGGCGGCCGCCAAGGCGGTGCCCGCGGTCAGCCACGTGGTCGGTGAGGTCGTTCCTTACCTCGCGGAAGCGGACGTGCTGGAGTCACTCGATGGCTATCCCGGAGCCAAGGAACTCGGCCTGGTCAAGGCCCTCGGTCAAGCCGGGTCCTGGGTTGGGGGTGAGGCGCGTCCACTAGTCGCCTTGCCGTTCAATCGCTCCACACCCATCGCCTACCTGAACGGCGACTGGCTCAAGCAGCACGGCGCGGAGCCTCCGCAGACCTGGGCCCAGATGACCGCCCTGAGCAAGCGCTTCACCCAGCGCAAAGGCGACCAGACGGAGCGCTGGGGGTTCGAGTGCCCCATCGACTGGTGGTTCTGGGCGGCGCTGGTCGGTCAGGCCGGGGGTCAGATCATCGAGCCGGACGGCGAGGTGTCCCTGGGCGGGCCCGCCGGGGTCAAGGCGGTCAGGCTCTGGCAACACCTGGTCAGCGACGAAAAGATCATGAAGCCACCACCAGGCCGCGACTACAGCGCCTGGGAGGTGACCAACCAGGACTTCCTGGCGCAGCGCGTGGGGATGATCTGGACCTCCACCGCGTTCCTGAAATACTTGGAAGAGAACGCCAAGTTTCCGGTCGTCGCAGCACCGCTCCCTGCGGAAACGCGCTCGGCGGTGCCCAGCGGTGGCACCTTCTTCGTGATGCTCAAGTCAGCTCCCGAAGATCAAAAGCGAGGCGGCTGGGACTTCCTGCGCTGGATGATGCTGCCTGAGCAGACCATCGAGTGGGCGACCAGCACCGGCTACATGCCGGTGGCGAGCGCGGCGATCGAGCAGCTCGAGCGGGATGGCTACTACGAAAAGCACCCCAACGACCGGGTCGCCTACGATCAGCTCAGCGTGGCGTTCGCCTGGCCCTGGTCCCCTCACCTGTTCCGCATCCAGCGTGAAATCGTGCAGCCTCGGCTGGAGAAGATCGTGCTCTCCGGTGCGGATCCGGCGCAGGCGCTGAAAGAGGCGCGGCAGCTCGCGGCGCGCGAGATCCCGGGGGCTGGAGGCGCAGGGTGAATCTGCTCAGGCCGCGCCGCCCCGGAGATCCGTACTGGATGCTCCTACCCACGCTGCTCTTGCTCGCGGTGTTCTTCTTCTATCCGCTGGGATTCGCGTTCTTCAAGAGCTTCTACCAGTGGGATCTGCTGACCGAGCCCCGCTATGTTGGTGTCGATAACTACCGAGCGCTGATCGCATCGGGAGAGCTGTGGGGCACCTTCGCGACGACGCTGATCTTCAGCGTGATCGTGGTGATCGGCGCCATGTCGCTGGGGCTCGGGCTCGCGCTGCTTCTGAACCGCTCGGGGCCGCTGGCGGGCTTTCTGCGGGCGTCGATCTTCAGCGCCTACGTGGTGAGCTGGGTCAGCGTCGCGCTCCTGTGGATGTGGGTGCTCGACAGCCAGAACGGCGCCCTCAGCGCGCTGGTGCGCGGGTTGGGCATGCAACCCCTCGACTGGCTGGGAGACCCCGACGTGGCGCTCTACTCCCTGGCTGGAGTAACCATATGGAAAATAGCGGGCTACGCCATGGTGCTGTACCTGGCGGGCCTGCAGGACATCCCCGAGAGCCTGTACGAAGCGGCGAGCCTGGACGGCGCCGGCGCGTGGCAGCGCTTTCGCAACGTCACCTGGCCGTTGCTTCGGCCCACTTCAGCGTTCGTGGGCACCACGAGCCTGATCGCCAGCTTTCAGGTGTTCGACGTGGTGCGGGTGATGACCCAAGGAGGCCCCGTTCGCAGCACGACGGTGTTCGTCTACGCCATCTACGAGCAGATCTTCATGAATCTGCGGGTGGGGCGCGCCAGCGCGCTGGTGGTCGTGTTCTTCTTCCTGCTGTTGGGCCTCACGGCGCTTCAACTGTGGGGCTGGCGCGACAAGGGGGCGGAGTGAGCGCTTCGTGGTCTCCACTGCTGCGGCGGCTGGGCCGCCGACTCACGGTGCGATTGCTGATGCTGGTCGTGTTGGTGTGGATCGCGCCCTACGCCTGGATGGTCTCCACCAGCTTCAAGACGCTGCCGGAGATCGTTCAGGCCCCGACCGCGCCGCTGCCTTCCGGCCTCTCCCTGGAAGCCTACCGCGAGGTCTTCCACTCCGTCCCCATCGGGCGTTACTTCTGGAACACGCTGCTGATGAGCGTGCTGATCAGCGTGGTGCAGGTCGCGGTCGCGATGCCCGCCGGCTATGCGCTGTCGAAACTCGGATTCAAGGGTCGGGGCGTCGCGTTCACTCTGGTGGTTGCTACGCTGCTGATCCCGGCTCAGGTGCGCTTCGTCCCGGTGTTCGCCCTGATGGCGGACTGGGGCTTGGTGAACACCATGACCGCGCTGGTGCTGCCCTTCGGTGTCAGCGCCTTCGGCACGTTCTTGATTCGTCAGGCGCTCGGCAACGTGCCCAACAGCGT
Organism: Polyangia bacterium; assembly: GCA_030433055.1. Taxonomy (GTDB): domain Bacteria; phylum Myxococcota_A; class Polyangia; order Polyangiales; family Polyangiaceae; genus JAHBVY01. The sequence goes on along the minus strand of JAUILJ010000445.1, from coordinate 3,939 downwards.
GATCGAAGCGGCGCGCATGGACGGAGCCAGTGAACTCTATATCGTGTTTGGGCTCTTGCCGCGCATGATCACGCCGACTTTGGTGGCGTTCTTCATGTTCAGCTTCATCTATCACTACAGCGACTACTTCTGGCCGCTGGTGATGACCACTGACGATAGAGTTCGCACGTTACCGCTCGGAATTGCTCTGCTTCGTGAACAAGGCACCGGGGTGCGTTGGCACGTGGTGATGGCGGGCAACGTGCTGCTGAGCGTGCCCGTGTTGGCGCTGTTCGCGGTGGCGCAGAAGCACCTGCTGCGGGCGGTCACCTCCCGCGGCGTGTGAGTGTCCTCCGCGGGTGTGCGTGTGCAGCGTACCCGCTGCGCAGGAGCAAGAAACAGCTTGGCTGCGGCACGCCACTTGCAGATCGAGCGGCACCTGGCGTTCCTCACCCCCTCACGATAAACCGGATGAGCATGACTTTGACACGGCACCCCGCAAGCTGGCTCTGGATCCCCACGGTGTTCTTGGCGCTGCTCGGCGCGTGTACGGATGAGGCAGTGCTGGTCGCCGCAGACGGGGGTACCAGCGGAGGCACCGGAGGCACGGGCGCCACTGCGGGCGCAGGTGGCAGTGCGGCGGGCAGCGGCGGAAGTGCTGGGAGCAGCGCCGGGACTGGGGGAAGCGCCGGCGCTGGCGGGAACGCTGGGACTGGCGGAAACGCTGGGAGCGCAGGCGCTGGCACCGCTGGGTCGGCTGGCAGCGCGGGCGCGGCGGGCACCGGTGGTACGCCTGGCAACTGCGCGCCAGTGACGGGCCTCGATATGGCCTGCGACATGTGCATGGCCACGGAGTGTGCGAGTGAGCTGGCCGACTGCGAAGACATGAACGACTGCAGCTGCAAGCTGTGGAGCGGTGAGGTCGGCCAGATGAACTGCATGTTCAAATGCGCCACGTTCAGACCCGTCCCTACTGATTACGAGCAGTGCTACGACGCCTGCGGCAAGGACGGCTTGCCCAACCCCAAGACGGTGGCCCTGATCGAGTGCATCGCCGAAGGCGGTGGTGGGCAACCCCCCAAGTGTCCGACCTGTTTCATCCCTCCGGGTCAGTAGTTCCGGCAGCGTTTCCCCGAGGTGCGGGAGCGCTAGACATCCATCTGAGTATGCGAACCCTGCGACTAATACCGCTAGCTGCAAAGTTCGCAGCACCGAGTGCGGGACCGGCATTCGCGCCCCGCGGAGGCATCTCGGAACGAGCCGATGACCTCTGCTGACTCAGCCGACAGGAACCCTTCAGACCACCTCGTGGTACACGCGTGCTCGTCCAGCGCTTCGAGTGCGTACTCGGGAGGCGCGGACCTGCTGGTGGAGATCCGCGTCAGTTTTTCCCGTTCTGCGCTCCCCGCGGCCCCATTCACGGGTTACGCTTGGTGTTGGCTCCCGCCATCGATGAACGTTTTGCGCCTCCGGGCAATCGAACGAGTCAGACCTACTCGCAGCTGCAGACGAACATGAGCGTAGACATCCAGCCAGGAAGCGTCCTAGCCGGTAAGTACCGTGTGGAGCGGCTGCTTGGTGAAGGGGGCATGGGGGTGGTCGTCGAGGCGCTTCAGCTCGGGCTCAACCGCCGCGTCGCGCTGAAATTCTTGCGCGCCGACACTCAAGGCACCCTGGGGGAGATCGCCCAGATCCGCTTCGAGCGGGAAGCCCAGGCGGCGGCTCAGCTGCGCGGCGAGCACATCGCGCAGGTCTACGACGTCGGCACCCTGGAGGGCGGCGAGCCCTTCATCGTGATGGAATTTCTGCAGGGAGAAGATCTCGGTGACCTCATCGAGCGCCGGGGGCGGCTCCCGGTCGAGGACGCCGTCGGCTACGTGCTGAGCGCGTGCGAGGCCATCGCCGAGGCCCACGCCACCGGGATCGTGCACCGCGATCTCAAACCTGCGAACTTGTATCTGGCCAAGCGCCCGGACGGCCGCCGCCAGCTGAAGGTGCTGGACTTCGGGATCTCCAAGCTGGTGTCCGAAGTGGGAGAGACGTCCGCGTCCGTGGATCTCACGGGCACCCGCGGTACCCTCGGCTCCCCGCTCTACATGTCCCCGGAGCAGCTCGAGTCTCCTCGCGATGTAGATTTTCGTGCGGATATTTGGGCGCTCGGCATCATCCTCTACGAGCTCCTGGTGGGCCAGACGCCGTTTCACGGCAATACCCTCGCCATCGTCCACGCCCGGATCCTGGTCGGCAAATACGAGGCCCCGAGCCGCGCGCGACCGGAGCTTCCTCCAGAGATCGACGACATCGTCGGTCGCTGCTTGCAACACTCGGCCGACTCGCGGTTCCCCACCGTGGCGCACCTCGCGATCGCCCTCGAGGCGCTCGGTCCGCCGAGGATGCATGAGCTGGTCGCTTCGACGGTCCGCATCATCGCCGCCTCCAGGTTGGCGACCCCGGATCTCCACGTCGCCCCCGGCTCGAACTATCCTCCGCCGTCGTCTCTGGCAGAGTCCAAGGAGGCCTTGGCGAGCGCACCGACGCACGCGGTGACCCCGAGTGGCGATCGCTCCACGGGCAGCGGCTATGCCTCGGGCAACCTGGGTGTGCGCATCTCTCAGCCCGACGGAGTCGGCGCTTCGGGTTCCGCCCCGGCGACTTCCGTCGAGCCACCGCCGGTCCCCAGCGGCTTGCCCGAGACCCTCGCCAACGGCAAGTCGCCCTGGGTCCCCATGTACTCTCCAGTTGGCCATACCCTCGGCGGCAGCGCTGTGAGCAGCTCTCGCGATGGCCGCTCGAAGCTTGGGGCAACGCTCCTCGCCGTCGGAGGGGTAGCGGTGCTTGGTGTCGTCGCCGCGGTGTGGTTCATGAGCCGCCCGGTAACGGCGGTGAACGAACCACGGGTAGCCGCGCCCACGCAGGAGGCGCTCAGCGCACCCGCGCCTAACCCTGCGGAAACGGAAGCTGCGGTGGAACCCAGCGCCTCCGCTGAGCCGGAAGTGACCCCCAGCGCGAGCGCAGACCCTGCTGCGGAGCCGAGCGCCAGCGCGGAGGCGTCCAAGCCGGTCCCCACGGCCGGGCGACGGGCAGCGACGCAGCCAAAACCCGCTGTCAAGGCGACTGCCAAGCCGACCGATGACGCGGAGAGCATGCTGAAGTATCGAAAGTGAGTTGATGCGTACGCGACTGACCCACCGCTACCGCTTGGCTTCGCCCCTGGCAGCAGCCTTGACGCTGTCACTCATCCTCGGCTCCGCCTCCGCCCTCGCCCAGCCTGCTGGCGCGGACGTGCTGTTCGATCAGGGCCGCGCTTTGATGGATGCCAAGCGCTACGCCGAGGCCGCTGAGAAATTCGAAGAGAGCTATCGGCTAGACCCCGCAATTGGCACGCAGCTGAACCTGGCAGAGTGCTACGTGAACGTTGGCCGGACAGCCAGTGCGTGGACGACCTACCGAGCAGCGGCCGCCGCGGCGGCTCAAGCTCGCCAGCCGGATCGGGAGCGCTACGCCAGCGGCAAGGCCAAGGCCCTCGAGCCCAAGCTGTCCCAGGTGACCATTACCGTGGGGCAACCAACCGATGGGATGACCGTCAAACGCAACGGCATCGAAGTGCCCTCGGCGCTTTGGGGCACCCCAGTTCCAACGGACCCGGGCAAGGTGACGATCGAGGCCTCCGCGCCGGGATTCGAGCGCTGGTCGACGCAGATCGAGCTCGGCAAGGACGCTGACAAGCAGGAGGTCGGCGTCCCTGTGCTGGTCGCCAAGCCCGAAGCTGCCGACCCGGATCCGGGGCCGACTCCGAAGCCTGAGATCGGCGGGGCACTGAGCAGCGAGCCGCCCGGAGACACCGGGACTCCGGCGCCTGTGGAAGACGAGGCGGGGCTCGGCGTGGCCGGCTGGGTGACGCTCGGTGTAGGCGTCGTCGGCCTGGGGATCGGCACATTCCTCTACTTCGACGCCCAGTCG
>JAUILJ010000444.1 GCA_030433055.1 Polyangia bacterium | reverse complement strand
GCCGCCACCCGAGACCGAGCGGTGCTCTAGCCCTCGATGCGCACCAGCCGTGAGTTTACGAACTGGTAGAGTATCTTGCACACATCGAAGGAGCTGGCATGCACCTCCGCGACGATCTCGCGCACGGTGCGCTCACCATCGATGGCCGAGAGGACGGTGGCTTCGAGCTTGGTGAGCTCACCCTGCTTGCCCATGCGCTCGATCGCCATGGGGTCCTGATAGAGCACGTTCTCGAAATCGAAGCTGCCCTCGATGAGCCGCCACTCGTCCACACGACGGAAGCCTTCCATCACGATGTGGCCCGTGGGGAGGCTCAGGTCAGCCGATTTCGCGGCTTCGCTCAGGTCATCGATCTTGAAGCTGAAGCGCCCGGAGTTCCAGCGCACGACCTCGTAGATCAGCTCGTTGGCCTGGCGTTTCAGGCCTTTCCGGAGCTGGTCCTCGGTGATGATCCCGCGTTCGATCAAGGCCTGCCCGATCAGGCTCGTGCGCGACTGGGAGCCCGACGGCGGGTTCTGCTCGAGGTACTCGGTGAGCTCGGACTCCTTGAGCGCGCCGTCCTGCACCAGGTAGCGCCCAACGCGAAACTCGCCGTGGAGCCCCGACGAAGTCGCGAGGCTCAGGTGGCCGTCCTTGATGAAGAGCATGATGCTCGCGCCCTTGCGCGTGCGCACCATCAGGCTGCCGGTCTGACGCTGCAGAGACAGCAGCTGAAGAATTTCCGCGATGGAAATTACGGATACGTTCCCAGTCAGCGCGTCGCTGTTCTGGCCGTTGTCGATCAGGCTGCTCAGCGTTTGCCCGAGCTGCGCCACCGTGTCCGGGGTGAGCATGCGCTGAAACGCCATCTGATAGCTGCGCTCGTCCGCGCCCGCGGCCATCAGCTCGGGCCGCAGCAGATCTGCCAGCGCGTCGGCGAAATCCATTGCCACACGGACACGATTCACGTTGCCGTCTCGGGTCCAGCTGAGGGAGCTCGGTCGGATGCTATCGAGGACGACGTCGTCTTCTTCGAGCATCGTCTCCGCGTCGGGGACGGGTCGCGCTCGGCCTTCCTTGTGCTTGTGGATCGCGCCTTCGACGACGGCGATCAAGCCTCGCGCGTCGAAGGGTTTGGTGATCGCGTCGATGGCACCGGTTTGCTGGACGAACTGACCGCGGATCTTGTCGCCCTTTGCGCTCATCAACACGACGGGCAGGTTCTTCAGGTCCGGCTTGGCGCGCAGCTCCCGGCAGAACTGGTAGCCGTTCATTCGCGGCATGACGAAGTCGAGCAGGATCAGCTCGAACTCCGGATCGCGCTCCAGCTCCTCCAGGGCGAACTGGCCGTCCTTGGCCTCCACTGGCCTGAACGCATTGCGCTCGAGGATCGAGCTGACGACTTTGCGGATCGTCGAGCTGTCATCCACTACCAAGATACGGCCGCCCATGAGGCGCCCGAGCGTAGACGAAAAGCTGCAGCTTTGAAGCCCCGCTTTCAGGCCGATCCGCACGAAAGCTGGCGCGGGTTGGTCGACGCCGACTCGAAACAAACAACGCGATGCGCCACCGTAGCTGACGCCGTGGAGCCCACGCCGCCTGCTACGATGCGCCGCGATGGCTGGTTCCAAGCTTCATCCAGCGTTCGTGTGGCTGCCAGTGGTCGCTGGACTGGTGCTCGCGCTGGGCTGGGCCTTGGCGCGGGATCCCTCACCCCCAAACCCGAGTGATCCTGGAACCGGCGCTCCAGAGCCTTCGCTGGAGGCGACCAAACGAGTGGAGGAGCCGGTGAACCCGAGTCCCCAGGGTTGGGACGTGGCCCCCTCCAATCCGCCGTTGCCACCGCCCGGAGATACCCGTCGCGAGGACACGGAGCAGAGCCCGAGCCACGAAGCGCCCGTGGGCGAAACCGCTCAGGCGGCGCTCGAGCGAGCTCGGTCGTCGCTCAAGCGCAAGGACTTCGCGGCGGCTCGGCGCGAGGCCCTCGCCTGCTTGAAAGCGGACCCTGGCAACCAGGCTTGCCAGCGCGCGCGCGTGCACAGCTACACGCAGCAGTACCCGATGGGCGAGACCAAGAACATCCTGGGCTGGTGCTTGTCAGCGTTCGCGTCTGACCTGAACTGCCTGCGCGCGATGCGGGAGTTTCACGCGTCACGGGGCGAAGGTGTCGACGCCTCGGGAATTTCCGCAGAGATTCGTGTGCGCTTTCCGGATGATGAGCTGGAGATGCCGCCTCTGCCCAGCGCAGATGAGGCGCTACTCGAGTGACCGCCTGACGCTCAGCCGGCGTCGTCCAGGGGCTTGTCGGGTGGCGGCGGCTCCTCGATTTCTCGCACCTCGACCTCGCCGCCGAGCGCCACGCTGGGGCACTCACCCGCCAGGCGCGCCGCCTCACCAATGTTCGCAGCCCGCAGGATCAACATACCGATCACCAACTCGCGAGAGTCTGCGAACGGGCCGTCGATCACCAGGCGATCCGCGCTCTTGCGCACGCGACAGCGATTGTCGTGGATCAGATTCTCTTGGGCGATCAGTCGCTCATCCTCCCGCAGCTTCTCGCACCACTCGACCAAGCGGGGCCGGAGTCGGTTCCGTGCTTCACCTTGATCCAGCCGCAGGTCGCCCTGACGCAGGAGTAGCAAGTAGCTCTTCATCGCGCCGTCAGAGCATCTGCAGTGTGGGGCGCCGGCGCAAGCGCTATAAGGAGTTGCGGTGAAGGGCCTGGTCGACGAACGCGTGCTGGAACGCCACGGGGAGATGTTTGCAGCGCGGTTGCGCAAGCGATTTCGCCACCTGGCGCCACGCTTCAAGCGGCGTGGAATCGATGCGTTTCGCGTCTACGACTGGGATATCCCCGAGGTGCGCGCCACGCTGGACTGGTACGCGGGGCACCTGGTGATCGCGGAGTACGTGCGCGAGCAGACCGCCGACGTTCCGTGGCTGGAACACATGGCCGACGCCGCCGCGAGCGCGCTGTTGCCTGATGTCCAAGACGCTGAGCGCGGCGCTCGGCTGCACCTGAAGCGTCGCACCACCGGCAAGCGTGGTCACCGCTACGGTCGCCTGAGCCGGCGGGGCTGTGAGCTCGAGGTGCGCGAAGGGGATCACCGCTTCTGGGTCGATCTCGAGTCGTTCGTGGACACCGGCCTGTTTCTCGATCATCGCGAGACCCGCGCGCTCGTGGGTCAGCAGGTGCTGGAGTTGGCCGAGCGCCTGGGTCGGCCGCCGCGCTTTCTGAATCTGTACGCGTACACCGGCAGCTTCAGCGTGTACGCTGCCCGAGCTGGCGCAGAGACCACGACTGTCGACCTGTCCAAGGGTTACCTGGCGTGGGCGCGGCGCAATTTCGAGCTGAACCAGCTCGATACCTCCAAGCACCGTTTCCTCGAGGAAGATACTGCGAGGTTCTTGTCGGGGGTGAGGGAGCAGCGCCAGCGGTGGGACTACGTCGTGGTGGACCCGCCGAGCTTCTCCTCCGTGGGCAACCTGAGCGCTGCGGCCCTGGACATTCAGCGGGACCACCCGCGGCTCCTCGAGGCGGCGCTGGGGGTGCTGGCGCCGGGAGGCAGGATCGTCTTTTCCACGAACCATCAGCGCTTCGAACCGGACCTGCGTGCGCTGTCCCGGTGCGCGGAGGTGCGAGAGATCACCACCCAGGTGCAGGCGGAAGACTTCTCACGCCGCGCAGCCCATCGCTGCTTCGTGCTGTCCATTTGAAGCCCGTTGGTGGCGATTTCGCTGTGGAACACGCCGTTGCCAGCGGAAGCACCGGCGTCGACCTACGCAGCGAGCACGCGCATGCGCGCTAAAAGCGGTAATAAGAACTTCCCAGTCCTGCCACCATTACATGTCTGGTTGGTTTCGGCCGTCCATGTAGTCGCCTCATGGTTCGTCACTCGCTACACATCGACGCCGAGCTTGGTCGCGCCTCTCGTCGAGGCCTGCTCCGCGGGTTGGGGCTCGCGGTGCTGGGCGCCTGCCTGCCCAGAGTCGCCGCTGCCGAAGACGTGAGCGTTCCGGTGGGCTTGCAGGTGAAGCTGCTCGCGAAGGTGGCCGCGTACGATCGCAACATGGAGTCGCGGGCGGGGAGCAAGGTGAGAGTGCTGGTGTTGCAGGCCTCGGGCAATGCAAGCTCGGAGCGAACCGCGCAGCGCGTCGTCTCCGCGCTGGAGCGTCAGCCGAAGATCGCAGGCATGAGCCACACTCGCTCCCGTCAGGGCTACACGGGTCCCAAGCAACTGATCGAATCCGTGCGCGATGACTCGACGGACATCGTCTACGTGACCCCTGGCCTGGAAGCTCAGATCGATGACATTCGCAAGGCGCTCACGGGGCTTGACGTGCTCAGCGTGAGTGCGGTGCCCGATTACGTTCCAAGTGGCATCGTGCTCGGCTTCGACCTGGTGAGTGGCAAGCCCAAGCTTCAGGTCAATCTCACCCAGGCGAAGGAGCAAAACGTGGCCTTCAAGTCCTCATTGCTCAAGCTAGCGAAGGTGTACCGATGAGGCTCCGGCTCGGTGGCGCAGTGTTCGTCACGGCTCTCCTCTGCGCCGGTGGCGTCGAGGCTCAGGAGGACTTGGACACATTGCTCGACCAAACGGTGGTCACCGCGGCCAGCAAGTCTGCGGAGGTCTCGGCGACCGCGCCGGGCACGTCGACCGTGATCACGGCACAAGATCTGCGCCGATTCGGCATCCACACCCTGTCGGAGGCCGTCGATTTCCTCTCCTTGGGCGCCGCGACATCGGGGCGTGACGCGACGGGAGAGAAGGGCGGACTCGGCGCACGAGGTGTTCAGCTGGCGGGGGACGAGGGCAACCACTTCCTGCTGCTGGTGAACGGGCATGGCGTGAACGAGCCGCTCGCCGGTGCGGTACGCTTCGATCGTGGAGCGGGTATCCCCCTGGAAATGGTCGATCGGATCGAGGTCATCCTGGGACCAGGCTCGGTCCTCTATGGTTCCAACGCCATGCTCGGCGTAATCAATGTGGTCACCAAGAGCGCCAAGGATTTCAAGGGTACGCGCCTGGTCTTGGAGTCGGAGCTGGCGACCAGCGCGCGAGCGATGGCAGGCGGTGGCTATCAGTTCGATCTCTTCGGCGCCCCGGCTGAGCTCTCGCTCTCACTCGAGTACTACCGGCGCTTCGGGCCAAGTTTCGACCTCGACGATCAGGACCTCGGAATCGACCCCCTGTCTGCGCTCCCCACGCGCACGCGAAAGGACGGCGCGCCCACGGGGATCTGGGGCGGGCGCATCGATGATGGCACCTTCGCGGAGGCGCCGTCCGCGCTTGCGCAGTTCCGCCGTGGCGACTTCCGCGTAACGCTCCAGGCGAGCAGTTTTCGCTCTGGGCTGCCTTACGCAGCTGCGGACTTCAACGACCCCGACAACCAACAGACGTCGCGTCAGGCGTGGATTGATGTCAGCTATCAGAAGCTCGTGAGCCCTGCCGTCGAGCTGACGCTGCGAGGTTATGGCGACACCCACGACTCCACGTCTCAGCTGGACATTTCCCGGGAAGGACTTTGCTTCTACTTGGGCGCTGAGACCTGTCGTGTGACCAGCGTGGGCGCCAGCCGCTGGGCGGGCGCGGAGTTCCGCGCGGCGTTCGACTGGTTCGAGGACGGCACCGCCGTCACTCTCGTCGGCTTCGATGGACAGTATCGCTACGCCGGTACGAAGCGAGACACCGAGGATGAAGCGACGGGGCGCCTCGTCACCAACAGCACCGGTACTTTCAAGCGTGACGACTTCGTCTTTGGCGCCTACGCCCAGCAGAGCTTCAACCCAACGGCCTGGCTGGGTTTGAACGCAGGCGCACGGGTGGATCGCGACCCGAGGTTCCCTGCGGTAATATCCCCGCGCGCGGCGGCGTCTCTGCAGCCATGGGAAGGGGGCACGATCAAGTTCACGTACGCCGAAGCCTATCGCGCGCCTACCTACAGTGAGACGGAGGTGACGGTGGGGGAGCGGCTCGCCCCGGTGACGCTGAACCCCGAGCGAGTGCGCTCGTTCGAAGGCTCCGTCGAGCAGCGCGCTGGGTCTCACCGGGTGCGCACCGCGCTGTTCGTTACGCGCTGGCGGGACCTCGTGGACGTCAGGCAGCTGACCGACGCCGAGGCGCAGCGGGCGGTGGCGGATGGGCGCCTGACGTTCATCGCGCCTCAGACGGAGTACGAAGAGTTCCGCAACGTCGACGGCATCGACAACTACGGCCTCAGCCTTGGCTATGACGGTGGGCTGCCCGCGTCTGGCCTGGCTTGGGGCGCGAACCTCACCTCGGCCGTAGCAGAGCCAGACTCTCGGGAGCAGCTCGTCCTCGCACCCCACTACTTTGGCAACGCGCGGATCGCCTACGATCTGCCTGAGGCGTTGCCTCAGATCGCGCTCTCAACCTTCTTTCTCTCCCAGCGCCTCGCGGATCGCGGGGTCACTGGAGGCTGGGCGGAGCGACCCTATGCCCCGCGGCAGCTTCGAGTGCGGCTGACGGTGAGCGGTGAAGTGCCGCCGCTGGACGGTCTGACGTACCGGCTGGGGGCTGACTACTCGGTCGCGAAGGAGACGCCCTACGTCATAGGTCCGATTCAAGCTGCGACTCCCGAGCAGCCCACTCCGGACCTGGCACCTACCGACCGCTTTCGGGCGTTCGTTGGCTTGGAGTACAAGCTATGACCGATCGACGATCGAGCTATCTGCGCAACGTTCTGGCCTGCGTTGGGTGCGCGACGCTCGCGCTGGGGCTACCTCTCGGCTCGGGCTGTGTCGACATCGAGCCCACCACGGATATCCGCGAGGAACTGCCTGGAGGAGACGCCGGCGGGCTGAGCGATG
>JAUILJ010000443.1 GCA_030433055.1 Polyangia bacterium | reverse complement strand
CTCGCTCGGGACATATCTAGGAGCGATTTGACAGGTTCCAAGTGCGCGCGCAGGAAGGGATTGGTCTCAAGCTCGGTCGACAGCAGCGAGGGCACCGTCGGCTCGCCCCGGTCGCGGGCGGCGGTGACCATGTCGATCCGTCTGAGAAGCGCCTCGTTCTCGGGTTCGATCGTGATCTTGTCGTGGACGCTCCAGTTTTCCCACACGTACGCTAGCTCGATGCGCGTATCGGGGATGCCGCGGTACTCGACGCCCGTGCGCAGCACGCCTGGCAGCGTGAATTTTACGGTCGCGTCGTTGCCCTGCTGACTCGCGTTCTCGAACACCGGGGCGCTGGGGAGCCGGACGTCCACCGTGGAGCCGGAGTTGATGGAGAACGGCAGGTGGTAGGCCACGCCGATGCGCACGTCCTCGTGGGGGATCACGGTTGCCCCAAGTACGCCGCTGGGCGCAAAGATCGGGCCCACCTTGAGCTTGCTGATGGCGTCGTAGTCCGGCTGTTCCGGGGCACAGATGAAGCGATCCGGGACACAGGCGCTGAACGCCACGCTGGTCTCGAAGAAGCCGCTGAGCATCTCGATGCCCGCGCCGAGCGCCAGCTCGTCCACCGGCCTCCACGAAGCATAGGCGCCGAGCACCGCTAGCGCTGAGCCATCGAGGGAGATGAGCGAGTAACGCTGGGGTGCGGGGCTGCCACCGACGGTCTCGGGGTAACTGGTGATGGCCGCGTACGGTGCCCACATCCCCAGGGCGAAATTGAACTTTTTGGTTCCGAGCGGATTCGCGTAGACCAACGTTGGGATCGGGATCAGCGGGCTAGTGCCCTCCACGGTGGTGAACGTCCGGGTGAAGGACTGGCCAGTGGGCTGCCCGGTGTTCGGATCGGTCTGCTCGACTCGCGATTTCCGCTGGTAGGTGCCGCTGTAGTTCAGCCAGGAGGCATCGAACAAGAACTGGTGACCGGTGAAGGCGAGTCCAGCAGGGTTGTAGTAGATCGAGCCGGCGTCATCGGAGCCGGCGACCAGTGCGCCGCCTCGGCCGAGCCCGCGCACGCCGCGGTCCGAGAAGTAGAGCCCTGCGGCGTGGGCGCTGCTCGGCAGCAAGCAGAGGCCCCCTCCGAGCGCGATCGCGCTGATAATTGCCGTACGGATATTGTTGTTCATGCTGCTGCTGTCGTCGCTTCAGAGAGTGGGAACGGGAGCGGGGAGCGGGCGTGAAGCCGAGCTGATCGGCTCGCGCGGCGAGGCGCTGAGCTAGTTGCCGTTGCGACCTCGCACGATCTCGTAGAACTGCTCCATGCCGCGGTTCTTGCTCAGCATGAAGTCGCGCACCGTCGCGAATACCGCCTGGAAATCTTCGGCGTCCAGCGGCTCGTCCTGTCCATTGCTGGCGTCGATGCGGTTCACCTCGGCGATCGTGTCGAGGAACACCTCCAGGGGCGTGGGGCTGGTGTCGCTGTCCGGATCGATCGGGCTGACCAGGTTGAGCAGGATGCGATCCAGCATGCGGTAGCGGTCGTACGGGTTCGGGCCTGGTACCCCCTTGTCGTCCACGGGTTCCTCGGTGAGCGCCTGGGTGAGCTTGATCACGCGGTCGGCGGCGCCGGGGCGGGGCTTGCCGTCGTCTGCGGTGGACTCCGGCGCCGCAGCCAGAGCCACCGCGTTGTAGATCGGCGGCATGTGCTGGTCGTCGCCGAGCAGCTGCATCAGGTCGTTCAGCGAGGTCAGGGTGGAGTTGAGGGCGTCATGATCGCTGGCTTGCTGGAGCAGGTAGCGGAGCAGGTTGCTCACCGCCACCCGCGTCTCGGGGTTCTGGTTGAGCAGATCCAGCAGGGCCATCACGGTGCTGAAGCTCGGGCCCTCGAACGTCTCTCCAGCTTTCTGGGTCATGGTCGTGGTGCCCCACTCGCACGGCGTGCCCGAGGTCTCGCGGTTGGGGCAGTTGGCGTTGATCTGCTGGCGCAAGACATCGAGCAGGATCGGGGTCGCCTTGGGCGTCGACGGATTGTGGAACTTCGCGCCGGCACCGCTGCCATCCACCGCGAGGAACGTGTCCACCAGGTTGGAGCGGGCGCTGCGCCAGCCTGGTAGCCTCGAGCTGCCCGCAAACGCGGCATCGAAGTTCTTCATCGCCTTGGCGAAGAGCTCGTAGGGGGTGATCGGGGTGGTGCCGTGGGAGCCATCGCTCCAGGGAGTCGTGGTCTTGCCCTGGCGGTCCTTCATGTTGACCGACTTGCTGTACGTCGGGTCGAGCAGCGCGAGCCCGATCTGCCGAACCATCTCGATACCGTCCACCTGACGGTTGTTCCGGGTGTCGTTGATGGTGGTGTTCTCCAACACCTCCGTCATGCGCCCCAGAGCGGGGACGAGATCGGACTTGAACACCTGCGCCAAGATGGGCTCGTAGTTGCGCAGCCCGCTCTCGGAGCAGTACTTGGGGTTGTAGTTGGCGACGCCCTTCTCCCAGGTGCCGGTCTTGCTGCACTCCTGGCCGTGCTGAGCGGTGGGCCAGTGGCGATACAGCACCTCGATCAGTTCCAGGAACAGCTGTCCGTTCTCTTCCGGGTCATCGAAGGCTTGCACCACGGGCGCGATGCCCGTGTAAAATTCGTGCTTTTCCCACGTGAAAATCGCTCCCTGGTCCCGCAGCCTGAGCAAGTCGTTGGAGTTGCTCAGGGCACAGTCCGCCAGCTCGATGTTGTGCGCCGAGTTGAAGCGCGTCGGGCACACACTGGTGGACAGCGGCTCGATCAGGCCGGTGACGAAGGCGTTGGTGTCGTCTGCGTCCCCACCCTGGCCGATGAAGTTGTCGCGATCGGGCATCATGCCGCCAAACGCGGGATCGAACTTGTCGCTGGTGGTACCGAAGAAGACCAGGCGATTGAACGCCGCGGGTGTGGGGTTGAGGCTCATGCCCGTGATCTTGCTCGAGTCCTCGAACACCTGATCGATGCTGACGATGTTGCTCGAGAGGTTGAGGATGCCGTTCAGCAGTCCATCCTCGATCTCCATGATGCCTTCGGGCGTGCGGGGCTCGCCGTAGTGGTCGATCAGCGCGTCCAGATAGAGCAGGCCGATGTCGCGGATGCGCAGCAGCTCGCACTCGTCGTAGCTGCCGATCAGCGGCCAGCTCAGGTTGATGCCGAACATCTTCACCCGCACCTTGGCCCCCTGCTTGTTGCAAGAGTTCACCCCGTTCATGTCGTGGATGATTTGCAGGGCCTGGAACCACTGGCTCTGGTTGCCGATGGTGTCTGGTTTGGTGTAGTCGACGGGGACCTGAACCGGCTCCTTGGTGTCCTTGGTGGAGATGTTGAACAGGCTCGGGCTGTTCAGATCCGTGGGGTTGTACGTGGTGCGGTCAGCGTAGGTGTTGAACTTGGACAGGGCGTCCATGAGCTCGTTCTGTACCTTTGGGTTCTTGAGCGCGGCCATTACCCTGCGGAAGAGACCTTCGTTCTGCAGCAGCTTGACCACGACGGGCATCAGCTCATCCCAGAAAGTGCTCTGAGGATCGAGCCCCACGTTGGGGAACTGGTTGCCGATCTCCCGTGCCTTGAGCGCAGCTCCAATCACCCGCGCCATGTCCCCCTCGTTGTCGCGCATCAGCTGCTCGGCCATCAGCAGCCAGCTGTCGCTCTGGGGATGCGCGAAGATCTGGCCCACCGCGTGGAGCAGGTCCAGCAAGGGGGAAGTCTGGGTATCGAAGCTGGGGTAGCTGCCACCGTTGGCCCAGGGCGAGCTGACCTCCTTGGGTTGGCCGTAGAGCAACTGCGCGCCAGCGAGCAGGTTGAGGACTGTCTCGCCGCCAGGCGCGTTCGGGTCGGGGTTCAGTAGCGGCTCCAGATCGCGAACCAAGGCTGCCGTGAGCGTCTGGGAAGTGTCGATGTACTCGTAGACTTCCTCTCCCCCCGAGGTCAAAGCGCGGCCGTAGAAGTCAGGCGCTTGTACACGCTCGAAGGTGGGCACGACGAACGGTGGGTCGACGGAAGCGAGTCCGTTCGGGCCGACGAAGCGCCCTGCGGAATCGACGTCGGCCAGGCCATCGCCATCGGCGTCCACAATCAGCGAGCCCATGACCGCGGGGCTGGGGATGGCAACGCCGCGTTGATCCCGTTGCACCAGGTAGCGCGGCTCCGAACCCGGGCCGGCGAACGCTGGATCCTGGCTGAGCATCGTTGCCGCAGCGACCTCGAGCTTGGTCCGTGGGCGATTGAGCTGCTGAGTGTTGGCGTCCACCAAGACCAGCGGGTCCGGCAGCGCGCTCGGGGTTGATGTCGACAGCTCGTCCTGGGTCATGCCGAGCACGTCTTGCAACGCGTCGTACATGTCGCCGTCCGGCTCGAAGTGCGGGGTCAACGTCTGCGCCAAGCCACGCAGCTCAGGATAAGCCAACGCCGGGCGGAGCGCGCCCAGCGTCACCCGCAGCGGTCGGTAGCCTTGCCGTCCGGAAAGACCTGCGAGGGCCTGCTGAGCGGCCTTGGCCACGGCCTCCGCCTGCTGCGGGTCAACGCTGCTCGTGAACTCGTCGTCCTTGGGCGGCCCTGCGATGCCCGCGAACAACCTGCCTGTGGCCCGAGTCACCGAAGGCAGGGTGTCCTCCGTCCCCTGGGGCTCCACGGGGTTGGACTCGTAGAGCGGGACGATCCCCTTCATGAACCGACTCAGCGCCACGTGGCCGCGCAGCGTCTCGTTCTTCTCGCTCCAGGGATCGGTGACTTCATCGTCGGGAAACGTCGCGTTGAAGGCGTCGATCAGCTGACCACGGCGCCGCGCCATGGCCTCGAGCTTGCTGATGGCGAACTGACGCGTGATCGCCGCTGTACCCTGCACGGTGCCAAGGGGCTTGGTGTCCACGCTGTCCGCGTAGTTCCCCGAGGCATCGATGTGGCAGATCCCGCGGTAGGAAGCGCCCTCCAGGTCTTCCGTGAGCACACTGGCGCCCAGCCGATCGCACAGCGCCGAGTACATGTCGTCTCCGAGCGTCGACTTGGGCGGGGCGCGGCGGGTGGTGTCGAAGTCGCTCGAGCAAGCGAGTACACTGAGCGCTATGCATCCGCTGCCCAGGACCGCGCGCCTCAGCGCGCGCCGGGGCCGCGCTTGTCGCCGCCTGGTCTCCTGCGAGCTCCCTCGCTGCATGGAGTGCCGTCCATTACCGCCCCGCGAAGCAATACCCATGATTTCCCCAGTGTATCGCCTTGAAGGCGAGGGTGAATCGCCAATCCGGCCAGCGGGTAACGCGGCGCAGCGGTCGGGGTTTCCCTGGGCTTTTGCTTGGGCCCTCGGGTGCGGCGCCGAGGGCTGACCGCAGTTCTGGTGCCTCCAATTGAGCGCTGAGCCGCACGCCGCCGCCGTGGAGCGAGAAACCGCAGCGTGTTTCGCCCGTTTCGCCGTACCGCGTATTGACCGTCACCGCGTCCGCTGGGCTCGTTCCGCGTCGCTGCGCTGATGTTGAGCATTGGCTCGCGGCGTCAGTGTGCGAGCGCTGCGGCCGTTGCGCGCCGTGGGTCGTACGGCCCCTGGATGCCTTTTGGCGGCACAGGGCAAGCGTCCGGAATCCGGACCCGAGGCTCGGCGCGCGGCGCGCCACAGGGGTCGAGCGACCGCTGCCGCACGAACCGTGGAGTTTTCTCCTTGGGAGAGCTGGGCATGGCCAGACGCCTCCGGGAGTGGCAAAACCCCGAGCCATGTCGGAGTTGGTGGCGATCGTTTTGGCGGCAGGCAAAGGCACGCGCATGAAGAGCGCGCTCAACAAGGTGCTGCATCCCGTGGCGGGGCGGCCCTTGGTGCACTTCCCCGTGCGAGCCGCGCTGGAAGCCGGCGCCACCCGGGTCGTGATCGTGGTCAATCCGGAGAACCGCGACGCGATCCAGAGCTACATCGAGGCGGCATTCGGGCGCGAGCGAGTCGCGTTTGCGACTCAGGATCCTCCGAGAGGTACGGGAGATGCCGCCCGAGTCGGGCTGGAGCCAGTACAAAACGCCGAACGCGTGATGATCCTGTGTGGGGACACTCCGCTGCTGCGCACCGAGGATCTCACTCAGCTCACCCGCGCGCTCGATGAACATCCCGCCGCCCCGGTTTCGTTCATGACTTGTATCCTCGAGGAACCCGGTTCCTATGGGCGGGTGCTGCGTGACGGCGAGGGTAACGTCCAGGAGATCCGCGAGTTCAAAGATCTGAAGAGCAACGCGGAGCGCGACGTTCGCGAGATCAACGCGGGAGTCTATGTCGCCCGCGCCGCGTTCCTGCGGGACGCGTTGGCGAGCCTCGACGACGATAACGCTCAGGGGGAATTCTACCTGACGGACGTGGTCGCTCAGGCGACGACCCGAGGCGGCGCCCTGGGCATCGTTGGAGACGAAGAGGCGATGCTGGGGGTCAACGACCGCTCGCAGTTGGCTGAGGCCGAGGCGATCTTGTTCCGCCGTATCGCGGTCGGGCACGGGCGCCGTGGTGCCAACATTCGCGGAAACGCCCGCATCGACGATGGCGTGGAAATCGGCGTCGACGCGACGGTGGAAGACGGCGTCTGCCTGCGGGGCAATACCCAGGTCGAAGGAGGCGCGACCATCGACGTAGGCTGCGTGATCACCGACTCGAAGATCGGCAAGAACGCGATGCTCAAGCCTTACTGCGTGGTGATCGGTAGCTCCGTCGGGGAGTGGGCGGAAATTGGGCCGTTCGCACACCTGCGTCCGGAGAGCCAAATCGATGAGAAGGCGCGGGTCGGGAACTTCGTGGAGATCAAGAAGACGCGCCTGCGCAAGGGCGCCAAGGCCAACCACCTCGCGTACCTCGGCGACGGTGACGTGGGCGAG